>CAZDEM010000014.1:0-17525 GCA_964504315.1 uncultured Sulfurimonas sp. | reverse complement strand
ATACATGTTAACACACGGACTGCATCATAACTATATTTTAGATGTTTTGTGGGTGTACTGCATTTTTTTAATTTTAAAAGACCTTACCATATACCTCAAAAAAAAATAAATTAAGAATGAGTATTGTGTATCTTAATATAAAGTCCAATAAATATATTAATAATTTTTCTTCTTAATATCATTCTTATATTTTTGCTAGCATTATAATATAACTGTAATTTATATTTGAAATTGTGAGAGGCACAAGATGAAATACGTACTTATATTATTCTTTCTTCTATTTAGCCAGCAACTATCAGCATCTTCTACGCTTATACAATTGAATATCAAAGGTGTTATAGGACCTTCCAGCAGTGAGTATCTAAAAAATGGCATTGAGATTGCTTTAAATAAAAATGCGAAAATGATTCTCGTAACACTGGACACACCGGGCGGTCTCTCTACCTCTATGCGTGAGATGATTCAAAAAATTACTAACAGCCCTATTCCTGTTATCATGTATGTATTTCCAAAAGGTGCCCGTGCTGCAAGTGCCGGAACCTATCTTTTATATGCATCACATGTAGCGGCTATGGCACCAGGGACCAATCTTGGTGCTGCAACTCCCGTTAATTTAATGCCGACAGCCAACAAAAAAGATTCAAACAGCCATGTTACTACTCTTGAAAAAAAAGCTATAAATGATGCAATGGCCTATATAAAAAGCTTGGCCCAACTTAATGATAGAAATATATCCTGGGCGTTAGATGCAGTAAAAAAATCAAAAAGTCTCTCAGCAAAAGATGCTCTTGCCTATAAAGTAATAGACATAATGGCAGACAACATTCAAGAGCTCTTAGAAAAACTTGATGGCCGAGTTGTAAAAGTCTCCGGCAAGAACATCACTCTGCATACCAAAGGTATTTTAATAATTAAATATGAACCAGATTGGAAAACCAAACTATTATCTATCATAACAAACCCCAATATTGTATATATTTTCATCTTAATAGCAATATATGGAATATTTTTTGAGTTAATGCACCCGGGAGGGATACTTCCCGGAGTTTTTGGATCTATTTCCGGAGTGATTGCTCTTTATGCATTAAATATCATTCCTTTTAATTATGCCGGATTATTATTAATTATTTTAGGTATCGGTTTTATGATTTTAGAGGTTTTCGTAAGTGGATTTGGTGTTTTAGGTATTGGCGGAGTACTCTCTTTTGCTTTTGGTTCAGTTTTACTCTTTGATGCAGACACTCTGGGGAACAGCGTATCAATTCCTTTAGTAATAGCTTTTAGTTTGGTTACTCTTGGCTTTTTTCTCATGGTTATGAAACTGTTTCTAAGTTCAAGATCTGCAAAAATAGTAACCGGCATTGAGGATATGGTCGGCTCATCTGCAAAAGTGATTGAAGCAAATGAAAAAGCTTATCATGTTTTATGTCACAGTGAAATATGGAATGCACAGAGTGAGTATGAATTAGTAGTTGGACAAGAAGTCAAAGTTGTTGCACTTTTGGGTCTTGTTTTAAAAGTTAAACCAATTAAGGAGTAAGTCATGTTTGTTAATTTACCAATAACCGCAATATTTATAGTCGTATTTATCATTGCTTTTTTAGCAATGGCAATTCGTATTTTAAGAGAATACGAGCGTGGAGTTGTTTTTACACTCGGGCGTTTTAGCGGTGTAAAAGGGCCGGGACTTATTATATTGATTCCAATTGTACAACAGCTGGTCAAAGTTGACTTACGGATCATCGTTCTTGATGTTCCAACACAGGATGTTATTTCCCATGACAATGTTTCTGTTCATGTTAATGCAGTAGTCTATTTTCGAGTGATAGATTCGCAAAAAGCAATCATTCAGGTTGAAGATTTTTATAATGCTACAAGCCAACTGGCACAAACGACCTTACGTTCAGTTCTTGGCGGTCATGAGCTAGATGAAATGCTGGCAGAGAGAGACCGTCTCAACTCTGACATTCAGGAAATTTTAGATAAACGTACAGATGCCTGGGGCATAAAAATATCAAATGTTGAGATTAAGCATATTGACCTTGATGAAAGTATGGTTCGTGCCATAGCAAAACAGGCAGAAGCAGAGCGTGAACGCCGAGCAAAAGTAATAAATGCAAAAGGTGAACTTGAAGCAAGTGCAAATATACTTGAAGCCGCACAAAAGCTGAGTCAGAACGAACTTGGAATTCAACTAAGATATCTTCAGACTATGAACGATATATCCAATGATCACACAAATACTTTAGTTTTTCCTTTTCCTGTAGAGATGGCGAACTTTTTTAAAATGAATCAAAAAAAGAGTTAATTAAAAAATAAGCATTATAAGATATTTTTCCAAAAATATTCTGCTGTAAGTACAATAAAGAAGATGCCAAGCAGGTTTAAAACTATGCCGTACTTTATCATATCTTTCACACTCACAGCTCCGCTGCTCATGGCAATAGCATTTGGAGGTGTGGCGATAGGGAGCATAAAAGCATAACTTGCACACAATGTTGCTACCATCATAAAGAGTGTTGTATTTATGCCAGATTGCTCAGCTACAGAATAAATAACAGGCAGCATTATAGAAATAAGCGCTGTATTTGACGTGATTTCTGTCGTAAATGTAATAAGCACCGCAACACTTAGGAGTAGCAATAGAGGTGAGAGATGCGTCATACTCAGTAAATACGATGCTACTTCATCCGCCAATCCGGTTTGAGCAAAAGCTTTTGCTATGGAAAACCCTGCGCCAAATAAAAACATAATGGCATAGGGAATTTTTTTACTGTCTTCGTTCCAATTCAATATATGAAAAGGAGGCATAAACAGTGCCAGTCCAAACCCGAGTAAAATACCGCTTTCACTCATTCCAAGACCATCCCAGTAAGGTCTAATCGGTGCATTGACAAGCAAAACCAGAATCAAGCCCAACATTAAATACATTACTTTTTTTTGTGATTTATTTAAAATATTGTTTTGTATTTCGGTTTGTATTTGTATATTGTTCACGCCGTAGCTCAGTAAAAAACCGACACTTATCAACATAAGGACACAAAGCGGTGCCACCATCAGCATCCATTGAAAGAATGGAATAAGCTGCATATTGTGTTCATGCATAATACCGAGCAAAATCAAGTTTGGAGGCGTTCCGATTGGCGTTAAAATACCACCGATACTTGCACCGTAGGCTATTGCAAGTGCAAACCGCATTTTTAATTTTACATTATCTGTTAAAAAAATTGCAATACTGATAAGCAGAAGTGTTGTTGTCGTATTTGACAAGATAGAACTCAAAAGCCCTGATGTAATTGCAAGTGAAAATATCATACCTCTTGGCGTTGCAGGAAAAATGTTTAAAAGTTTGTTGGCTACATGTAAATGTAAATTTGTTTTTTCAACAGCTATTGCAAGTAAAAAACCGCCAAAAAAGAGATAAATAATAGGATTTGCATAATTTACTGCCGTCATTTTTGTGTCAATAATCCCAAAAGCAGGAAAAAGGACAATAGGTAAAAGAGAGACAACGCCTAAAGGCAGTGCTTCATTGGTCCAGAGCGTTACTAAAAAGGCTATACATCCCATGAGCGCACTTTGTTGTACAGTAAATACAAACATACTTATACCAAAAGCGACAAAAGCTATACTAAAGGCTGCTAATATCTTCATATAATTCCTAATTTGTCAGTAAATCTTTCAAACTTTCATTTGGATTTTTACCCTCTAACATTAAATATACTTCCCTTGCAATGGGAAGATATAAATCATGTTTTACAGAAATATCATGTAAAGCGTAAGTTGTTCCTATGCCTTCTGCAACCTCACCCAATGCTCCAAGGATCTCTTCTTGTGTTTGACCCTTGGCTAAACCAAGCCCAACTCTAAAGTTTCTACTCATTGGTGAAGAAGCTGTTAGAAACAAATCTCCTGCTCCGCTCAAACCTATAAAGCTCTCCTCTTTGGCGCCATAAGAGAGCCCAAAACGCTGCATTTCAACCAAACCGCGAGATATTAAAGCTGCGGCCGCATTATTTCCAAGTTTAAGACCGTTGCATATGCCTGCAGCAATGGCAATAACATTTTTATATGCACCTGAAACTTCTGCGCCAACAACATCATCTGATGTATAAGTTTTAATAAAAGAAGGAAACAGCGCACTTAATTCTTCTGCAAGTTCCTTATTGTGAGAGTTTACGACCAATGCCGTGGGCAAAGACTGCATTACTTCTGATGCAAAAGAGGGACCCGATAGAAAAGCAATATTCTCATTCGGAACATATTTTTCATATATTTCATTTAAAAATCTACCTGTTTTTGCTTCTATGCCTTTGGAAGCAACAAGAATTTTCTGGTTTTTAAATACAAAATTTTCTTCAAGCCAAGCTGCGACTTGTTGCGCCGGTACTGTAATAATGAGATATTCACATTCAAGTATTTCATTAAGAGTTACAAAATTGTCCAAATCCTTAGGGGTTCTGGATGTTATAAGCACATTATTTTTTTCACTAAAAGCAAATGCCAAAGCACTGCCCCATTTACCAGCTCCAATGACTCCAATTGACATATCGCCTACTCCTTATTTTATTTTCAAAATCTTGTATATCTTTTTCAAAACCGACAACTATCAAAACATCACCGGGTTTGATAATATGGCGTTTTGCTTTTGAAGAATAGATAAATTCACTTTTCATATCTTCATGCATTACAGAGAGGACTATGATACCATTATATCGTGTCCAATCAATACTTGTTAATTGCTCATCTTTAAAATCACTCTCTTCACCTATTTGCACCTGAGCAATTTTAAGATTGCTCTGTTCATATAAAATATCATGGAGCACTTTATGTGATATTGGCTTTTCAAGCATATTTGTAATAATATCCGATGTCGTCTCAGTAAGAGGAATCACTTTATTTGCACCGGCCATTAAAAGTTTATTTGCGCTTTCTTTATTCGATGAGACAGCTATAATAGTCAAATCTTTGAAGTTGGCACGTAAAGATATAGTCAAAAATATATTTTCTGCCGTATCTTCCAAAACACAAAATGCCATGGAGTTTTTCATATCCACACTCTTTTTCATATCTGCCCATTCATCACTTAAATCAAAATGTTCCAGTTCATACATACTTTCTGTTTTATCATTTTCATCTAAAGAAAAAAGTCTAATATTGCTATATTTATCTTTTACATTTCTTACGATCTCATGCGAATATTTATTATGTCCAAATATTAGTGCTGTTGTTTTAGTCATTGATAGCTCTTGTATGTAAATATTTTTCAAATTCTTTAATAAAAATCCGATAACCGACAACCAGGAGATAATCCCCTACTTCCAAAAGAGTATCATCCAAAGGATTAAAATAAAATCTGTCATTTGCTGTTTTGTAAACACCAAGCAGCACAACCCTGAACCGGGCATTTTCAAGATCTCCTACCGTTGGAAAATTTTCTACTATACGCTCTGTAATACCGAGTTCATCAATTTGAACATCTGAATGTTCACTTCTAAGTTCATGAATCACTTCAAAAGCCACAGGCTTTCCTATCAATTCTTTTGTAATAAGCCCTACCAACTCTTGAGGATACACAACAGTATTAATTCCTGCAAATTCTAATTTTTTACGATTAGAATCATTCACCAGCAGAGACATAATAAAAATATTTTTATTAAAAGAACGGATTGTCAAAGCCGCATAAACATTTTCTATATCATTCTCGCGTAAACACAAAACGGCTTTTACCTGTTTATCAAAATCTATATTTAATTTATCATAACTGTCTACCCTTCCAGGATTATAATTAAGTGCTCTGTAGCCATCTTTTTTTGCTTTTTCTACTCTCCGCGGATCTTCATCTATAATAATAACTTCATTTGCATGCAATGATAATTTTCTGCTTACTTCACGTGATACATTTTCATAACCGCATATCAGATAAAATTTTTTAAGTTTGGAAATACCCTCTACTATTTTTATTTCTCTGATTTCATCCAGTTTTTCGGTAAATGCTGATACAAAAAGAGAAGTTGTAAATGCCAAAACTGCAATCCCTGCCGTAATAACAATAATAGCCACAAATCTGCCTTCTTGTGTTACAGGAACTATATCGCCGTATCCGACTGTAGATATTGTCACTATAGACCAGTATATAGCTTCAAAAAGAGTTTTAATAGGCGAATCCGGGTTGTTGCCTTCCATGACATATATAAGAACAGAAGATACAAAAATAACAACGGAGGCAAATATACCCAATGTTAAAAATTCAAATTTTTTCGTAGCAAGAACAGAAGAGAGTGTCTGAACACTTTTTGCATAACGCAGAAGTTTAAACACACGAAAAAGGATAAAAATACGCAGGAGTCGTAACTCATGAAAAAACGGCATAATTGCCAGTAGGTCAATTATGGCTTTTACAGAAAGCATATATTGCAGTTTTACTTTGAGTACTTCTTTAAAGGCTTTTGCCAGATTAACATCACGCAATAAAAAAGTATCATGTTCAGCGCGTGCTACAATGATTTTGCTTACACTGCTGCTAACCCATAATCTCAGCATATACTCTATAAAGAATATAAATGAAATCACATAATTACTAAAAAACATCAAGTAATCATTTACATGATGTTTTACTTCACGAATAAGAACACCCACACTGATAAATATGAGTAAAATCATAAATAAATCTACATATTTTTTATACTTATTTTTATCATTTTCTAAAATATTATAAAAAAATCGTTTACGCCTTTGGTATGATTTTGATGTATCAAGATAATAAGCAAAATCTAATATCCAGCGTTTTAGCATTATAATTAGCCTAGTTTAGCTTTAAGTATTTCGTTTACAGCTTGAGGATTTGCACTCCCCTTACTTGCTTTCATTACTTGACCGACAAAGAAACCAAAAAGTTTCTCTTTTCCGCCTTTGTACTGCTCGACTTTATCCTGATTGGCATTGATAATCTCATCACACATCGCTTCAATTGCTCCTGTGTCTGTCACTTGTTTTAGTCCAAGTTTCTCAATTGCACTGTCAACATCTGCTGCTTCATTTTCCATTAAAAAATCCAGTACCTCTTTTGCAGCTTTTCCGGAAATAGTCTTGTCATCAATGCGTTTTACCAAAAAACCAAGCTTTTTCGCATCTACAGGAGAATTGGTAATGTTCATATCACCTTTAAGACGGGCAGGTAATTCCACTGTCAGCCACGTTGTAGCTGTTTTGGCTGTTACACCCTCTTCATCCATCATTGTTTCAAAGAAATTTGCCGTCTCAACCAAAGAAGTAATAACCATTGCATTATAGTCATTCATCCCGTATTCATTTATAAAACGCTCTTTTTTCTCATCTGGAAGTTCAGGAATCTTTGTGTATTTTTGCATCATCTCATCTGTAACGACGCATTTGAGCAAATCAGGTTCAGGAAAATATCTATAATCAGCTGCTTCTTCTTTGCCCCTCATAGAACGAGTCTCTTGCTTTACCTGGTCAAAAAGACGAGTTTCCTGAACAATCTCTTCATCATAGGTTCCGTCTTCCCATGCCTCTACCTGACGCGCTACTTCAACCTCTATTGCCCGTTGAATAAATTTAAATGAGTTGATGTTTTTAATCTCAACACGCGTGTAGAGTTTTTCATCACCCTTAGGGCGAATAGAAACATTCACATCAACACGAAAAGAACCTTCTTGCATGTTAGCATCCCCAATATCCAAATAACGTATAATCGAGTGCAGTTTTTTTAAGTAAAGAGTCACTTCTTCGGCATTTCGCATATCAGGCTCACTAACGATTTCAAGCAGTGGTGTCCCCGCACGGTTTAAATCAACTTTTGAAATATCGCCATCATGAATGTTCTTGCCTGCATCCGCTTCAATATGTGCACGGTTTACACGAATAGTTTTATTACTGCCGTCTTCAAAATCAATCTGCAGTTTTCCTTGCTCTACTATAGGCGTATAGAGCTGTGTAATTTGATAAGAAGATGGAGAGTCCGGATAAAAGTATGATTTTCTGTCAAAATAGGAAACTCTGTTAATCGTAGCATCAATAGCCGTCCCAAGCATTATAGATTTATGCACTACTTCTTTGTTTAGAACAGGAAGTGCGCCCGGAAGAGCCAAACATGTCGGACAGGTGTTTGTATTTTGTTTATGATTAAAACTCGTAGGGCACGAGCAAAAAAGTTTTGTTTTAGTATTTAATTGTACATGGACTTCAAGACCGATAACTACTTCAAACATAGATTTCCTTGTGAAAAATAAATTAATTACTTTTATTTTACCAAATTTTTGCTTTAAAAGACGTTATGAAACATAAAACTTGCAATTGGATTTTAATTTCGGTATAATATATGTATTGATAAATATTGAAAAAGCCAACCTTACTGTGAAGTAAGTTCGGAAAGTTATGGGTCTCAAGTCTGAGATCGCCAGACTGCCAAATGTATTTATGCTCTGCATTTTTTCTTTATCTATCATAATTTTACAGTCTTATATGTATTTGTTTATATGTAATGAAGAGGAGAAAATTATGAAGAATTTAGCCAAATTTATTTTTACAGCTATTTTAGTTGCAACGCCACTGCTTGCTAAAGATAATATCAAAATCAATTTTGACAGAATGGATTCATATAATCGGTCTATTCCGGCAATAAATCTTGCATATAAATCAAAGGCAGAATCGAAAATTGCCTTTATATTATCGTATGCAAACACTGTTTTTGATTTTGAACACACTTTAATAGAGCATTTTAAAATCACTGATACGCGATTGGTACTGAGTTATAGATTTTAAATTTACTTTGTATGTTTAGCGTAGAGTTTTTCTAAGATTTTTGTCTGTTTTTTAGCTTCTTGTAATCTTTGTTTATTTACCAAAAAAGCGTCTATTGCAAGAATAAGAAAGAGAGAAATAAATATAAATATCACAGTGGCAAATATTGCTAATATAAATCCAAAGTTTATAAATATTTTAAATGTAATAAGAGCACCAAATAGCACAACTGCCCATGATGCTCCAAGCAAAAAGCCTATTATTTTTTCATAAATATCTTTTTGCATTGCAGAAATTAGACAGTCTCATCAACAATCAATGAACCACCTAGGTATACATACGTAAGCATCATAAAGATAAATGCCTGTAAAAATGCCATAAATGTCAATAATGCGAATGGAATAATCGGTAATACCCACGGAGCAAGCATTAAAATTACCATCAAGAACATATCATCCCCTTTTACATTTCCGAAAAGACGGAACGATAAAGAAATAATACGAGAAATATGAGAAACTATTTCAATCGGGAACATTAACCAGTACAACCACCAAACAGGTCCAAGGAAATGTTTTAGATAGTGCAGTAAACCATGTTCTCTGATACCGACAAAGTTGTAATATACAAATACTGTCAAAGCAAGTGCCAAAGGCATTTCCAACATTGCAGTAGGAGCTTCAAATCCTGGAAAAATACCAATAATATTGGCAATTCCGATGAATAAACCTAGAGTTGCTACTAAAGCAACATATTTACGAGCATGTGATTTACCCATTACATCTGTACCCATAGACCATACACCTTGCACGTATGCTTCCATTAAGTTTTGTGTTCCCTTAGGTACAAGTTGCAAGTTTGACATAGCCACTCTCGCTAAAATTAAAGCTATACCGGCTGATAGCAACATGTGACTCATAAAAATAAACGTTTTATCTTCTGAGATAAGTCCGAAAAAAGTAAACAATTCACCCATAGGTGTGCTCCCTTGTCTTTAAATATTGTCGCAATTATACTCAATGTTGCATTAAATTATTCTAAGTCTTGCTATAATTGTTTGAAGAAAATTCTAATTTAGGAGGATTTAATGAATATTTTAAAATCAATAGCATTTATAACACTAGGCAGTTCACTGCTCCTTGGAGCACCGCAGCAAGCAAAACAGGACAAGCAATTCCAAAATGTCATTAAAATTGGCAAAAAAAGTTCTCTACTGCTGTTAAAAACACTCGGTTCAAACATGAAAAAGAATATGAAAGCAGGTGGTCCCATGAAAGCACTTGATTTTTGTTCACAAGAAGCATATACATTGACAGAAAATGTAAACAAAAAATTGCCAAAAGGTGTCAGCGTAAAAAGAATCAGTACCAAATACAGAAACCCGGTAAATCAGCCTCAAGGTAGTGAAAAAGAGATTTTAGCATCTCTTGAAAAGTTACAAAGTTTACATGTAATACTACCTAAACAAATTGTTCAAAAGGTAGATGCACAAACATACAAATATTACAAACCTTTAGTTATAAACAAACAGGTCTGTTTAAAATGTCATGGTGATATTACAAATGCAGCTCTCAAGCGTGCGATTGATAAAAGATATCCCCAAGATAAAGCAAGACACTATAAAATGGGTGATTTAAGAGGCGCTATTGTTGTTACTGTTGACAAGTCTGTAAAGTAGGTTTTCCTACTTTACTTGGCAAATTCTACTGCTCTGCTCTCTCGAATAACATTCACCTTGATCTCTCCTGGGTACTGCACTCTGGCTTCTATTTCTTTAGCAATTTCTCTCGCCATTAAAATTGATTCATCATCATTAACCAAAGTTGCATTTACAATTACTCTTACTTCACGACCTGCATTGATTGCATATGCCTGTTTGACACCGCTATGATGTGATGCAATTTCTTCTATTTCTGTTACACGCTTTAAAAAGCTTTCTAAAACTTCCCGTCTCGCACCAGGACGTGCTGCTGAGAGTGCATCTGCTGCACAAACCGCACCACATTCTATAGAGTGTATTTCCTGCTGTCCGTGATGTGCATAAATAGCATTGATGACGACTTCGTCTTCATTGTATCTGCGGCAAATTTCCGCACCTAAATCCACATGGTTTCCATCCATATCATGTGTTAATGCTTTTCCAATATCATGTAAAAGGCCTGCACGTTTTGCCAAAATAGGGTCTCCGCCCATTTCTGAAGCCATTATGCCTGCCAAGTGAGCAACTTCAAGCGTATGAGCAAGCGCATTTTGTCCATAACTCGCACGGTATCGCAGTCTTCCTATGAGTTTCATAAGTTCCGGATGCATCACGCCGATATTCATCTCGGCGATTAACTCTTCTCCCTCTGCTAAAATTTTAGACTCAAATTCATCAGAGACTTTTTTAAATATCTCTTCTATTCTGGCCGGCTGAATCCTGCCGTCTTCAATTAACAATTGGAGCGTCTTTGTCGCGATAGCCCGGCGATAGAGATTAAAACTGCTCACAAGGATTGCATTTGGCGTATCATCTATAATAATATCAACACCGAGCAGTGTTTCCAAAGCCTTAATATTACGCCCCTCTTTACCAATAATACGACCCTTAAGCTCATCACTGTCCAAATGCACAAGATTGGTAAGTCTCTCAGAAGCGAATTCCCCTGCAAAACGGCTCGTTGCCTGCGCTAAAATAAAATTAGCTTTGCGTTCGCCCTCTTCCCTGGCTTCATTTTCATATTTACGTACAATATGCGCTATTTCGCCGCGTGCTTTTTCTTCCATTTTTTCAAGAAGAACATTTTTAGCCTCTTCCTGCGTCATTCCTGCACTGTGTTCTATTGTATGCACAGCTTCATCTATTTTATCTTCATATCTTTTTTTCAGTGAAGCAAGTGATTTTTCATTTCTCTCTAAATTAACTTTTTGTGCTTTAATATTGTTCAATTCAGTCTGAATTTTCTTCTCTTCATCCTGTTTAAAACGTTCAAAACTTTGTTCTTTTCGTATAAGCGCATCTTCCCTTTGAGAAAAATCCGCACGTGCGCGCTCCTTGGCACTGTCAAACACTTTTTGTGCTTCAAGTTCTATTTCACGCGCTTTGAGTTTTGCACGTTCAAGAAGTGTTTGTGCTTCATTTTCAATTGCTTTTGCTTTAGCAACTGCTTGTTCTACATATACGTCAAAATTTGCACCGGTTATTTTTTTAGAGATGAAAAAACCTACTACTCCACTTACCGTGGCGATTGCGCCACCAAGCAGTATTTCATTTAACATCTAATAAACCCTTTTATATATAAAGATTTTAGCCAAGTTTTCGCATTATTTTGCCGGGAGTTATTAGCACATCACAAGAGACATCGTATGCGTCACATATCAATTGATTTGTGTGACAAAGCTCCGGTTGTACAAAAATAGTGTATGGTTTCTGTCTTAATTTTGCAAAGAAACGATCATACATCCCTTTTCCAAAACCGATTCTTTGTAAATTACCGTCAACTCCCACTGCTGGAACTATGGCTATATCAATTTTATTATTATTTTTTATTGTATTTCCCGCTTCAAAAATACCGAATTTTTTTTTCTTAAGCGGTAATCTAAATGGTACCATTTTAAAACTTTCGCCTTGCATAAACGGCACAAAAACATCATGTTTTTCTCTCATTTTTTTCAAGGTTTTGAGGATATCTGCTTCATATGGTAACGGGTGAAAAAACAAAATTTTTAATCTTTTTTGGCTTTTAAAATGCTCTAATTCTTCAAGTAATGCATTATTAATGAGAAAATTCTTATAAAATTTGTTATGTTGTGAGGATTTTTTTATCTTTTTGAGACATATTTGCCTAAAACTGTTTTTTGTAAGAGTCATATTAAATCTTTATCGCTATAATTTTGCATATTTTACACAAATAACAAATTAAAGGCAAAAAAACTTATGAAAAAAATTCCACTTTTAACAACTTTACTGACTATAGGCTTACTTTTTGGGGCATGCTCCAAAGAAAAAGAAAGCACTGCACAAGAAGCAAATTCTCTACTTGCAACAAATGAAATCGTTTTAACATCACTCAATAATAAGCAATATGTTGTAGAAAAAACACCTAACGGACTTAAACTAAAAGATGCGAAGGACAAAGTAGTCATTTATGATATATTTGCAACCTGGTGTCCGCCTTGTCAGGCAGAAGCATCACATTTGGCATCACTACAAAAAAAATATAAAAAGAAGTTAATCGTTTTAGGCGTAACAGTTGAAAATAATATACCCAATGCAAAACTAGAAGAGTTCAGAACACAACACCATGCCGACTATACACTTGTCAATTCAAGTGCAAATATGCATCTAATCGATGAAATAGCAAAACAGTTACATCTAGGAAGAGATTTTGGAATTCCTCTTATGGTTTTATATAAAGACGGAAAAATCATCAACTATTATCAAGGTGCGACAGAAGAAGAATTTATCGAAAGTGACATTAAAAAGGCTTTAGGTATATAAATGTTCGGCTTTATAAAAAAATCACTTAATAAGACCGTTGAAGCGATTAAGACGGTAGCCCCGAAGAAAAAAGTCACCTTCAGTAAAAATGAACTTGAAGATATTCTGCTTGAAGCCGATGTAGAATATGCCTTGGTAGAGATTATACTCAACGAAATTTATCAAGATAAAATCACACGTGAAATCTTACGCTCAAAACTTTTGGCAACACTGGCTTATACTTCTTATACCGAGCCGGAATTTACTCCGCCTTTTGTAGAACTCATCGTCGGCGTCAATGGAGCCGGGAAAACAACGACCATTTCAAAACTTGCGTACAAATACAAGCAAGAGGGAAAAAAAGTACTTCTTGGTGCGGGTGATACTTTTCGTGCAGCGGCAATTGAACAACTTACACTTTGGGCGAACAAACTCGACATCCCTATAGTCGCATCAAAACAGGGGCATGACAGTTCAGCCGTTGCTTATGATGCAATAGACTCAGCAAAAGCAAAAGGCTTTGATAACGTCATTATTGATACAGCAGGACGTTTACATACACAAACAAATCTTGCAAATGAGCTCAAAAAAATCAAACGCATCTGCGACAAAGCACATAAAGGTGCTCCTCATAGAACCGTTCTCATTATAGACGGTACACAGGGTAACTCTGCTATAAGCCAAGCCAAAGCTTTTAATGAAATGATAGGTATAGACGGTATTATCATAACAAAACTAGACGGTACGGCAAAAGGAGGAAGTATATTCTCTATTGCTTATGCCCTGGAACTTCCTATTCTTTATGTTGGAACAGGGGAACAGCCTGAAAATCTTACACCGTTTGACAAGTACGAATTTGTCGACGGTCTGCTCGATGCAATTTTCACAGAAGAAGAATAAACCTCTTTTTCTCTCCTCTTTTATGACAAAATGTCATATTTTTATCACTAAACCCAAAAAAAGACTACAATACCTTCAAATACAAACAAGAGATAATAACTATGGCAAAGAAAAAAATACTCTTTGAGTGTCAGCACTGCGGGCTCACTACACCTAAATGGATGGGAAAATGCACCAACTGCGGTGCATGGGACAGTTTTGTAGAACTAAATGAGCATCAACAAGAAGTTGTCAAACAGACAAAAAACACATCCACAACGTCAGCTAAAGCAATAAGTATCAACGAGGTTGTAGAAGAAGAAATTTATAGATTTTCTTCACTTGATGCCGAACTTGATAATGTGTTGGGTGGGGGCATAGTTCCTGGAAGTCTTACTCTTATTGGAGGAAGCCCGGGTGTTGGAAAGTCAACCCTGCTCTTAAAAGTCGGTGCAAATATAGCATCAACAGCTAAAAATGTATTGTATGTCACAGGGGAAGAGTCCACCTCGCAAATCAAAATGCGCGCGAACCGCCTTAAATCCAATCATGATTCCCTCTACCTTTTAAGTGAAATACGCCTGGAACAGATTTTAGTTGAACTGCAGCATAGAGAGTATGATTTTCTCATTATTGACTCTATACAGACAATATATTCAGAAAACATCACTTCAGCTCCGGGCAGTGTTACACAGGTACGTCAGATTACTTTTGAGTTGATGCGTATAGCAAAAGAGAAAGATTTGGCAATTTTCATCATAGGACATATAACAAAAGAAGGTTCCATTGCAGGACCTCGGGTTCTGGAACATATGGTTGATACTGTACTCTACTTTGAAGGGGATTCATCCCAAGAACTTAGAATTCTCAGAGGTTTTAAAAACCGTTTTGGAGCGACAAGCGAAATAGGTGTTTTTGAAATGAAAGCCGAGGGGCTTGTGAGTGCAACAGATATTGCTTCACGTTTTTTTAACCGCAACTCAAGTCAAAGCGGTTCGGCACTAACCGTTATTATGGAAGGTTCCCGTCCTATTATTCTTGAGGTGCAGGCACTTGTTTCAGAATCACATACGCCAAATGCCAAAAGGCAGGCAACCGGATTTGACAATAACCGCTTAAATATGCTTTTAGCACTGCTTGAGAGAAAACTGGAAATTCCTCTTTCTGGTTATGATGTTTTTATCAATATAACAGGCGGAATCAAGATTACGGAAACGGCGGCAGATTTGGCAATACTCGCTGCAATTATCAGCAGTTTTAGAGACCGTGCTATCTCAAAAGAGACTATCTTTATCGGCGAAGTCTCATTAGTGGGAGATGTAAGAGAAGTGTATGCCCTTGATGCAAGACTTAAAGAAGCAAAAATGCAAAATATCACAAAAGCACTTGTATCTAAAAAACCTTTAGAAAAAACAGCTCTAAAAACGTTTATTGTCGATGAAGTAACAAAACTCTTAGAGTGGTATTAATTTATACAGTTTAAAGTTACATTTGCAGAATTTCGTTGTATAATAGTTTAATAGAAGATTTTAAAAAGGTAAAAAATGATTGATACTGAGTTTAGAAGTGAAGAGAGATTTGCAAGATTGTCTATTGCTTATGATACAGCTGAAGAAAAAGAGTGTGTAAGTTCCCATGTCGACTCTATCCTTGCAAAATATGCACGTAAACCAGAAGAGATATACACAACAAAAGTTGCCAACGGCAAAGAAGTCTTAGTTATTGAGTATCATGACTGTGACCGTCAAACCGGAGATATTTTTGAAGAGATTATGAAATCTTTAAATATCACCTGCTGTTCATAAGGATTTTAGCATGAACCTCGAAGAGTATGCCAAAGGGAATGAGCTTTTTAGAAACTATTTTAAAAAGAATAAAGATTCACTTTTACAGCTTGTAAAAAGCGGCCAATCGCCCAAAGCACTTTTTATAGGATGTTCAGATTCCAGAGTAATTCCTGACCTTATGGTACAAACAAATCCGGGTGATTTGTTTGTTGTACGAAATGTCGGCAACTTTGTTCCGCCGTTTAAACCTGATGAAGATTTTCATTCTACTGCATCGGCCATTGAGTATGCTGTGAGCGTTTTAAATGTTGGTGAAATAATCATCTGCGGACATACCCATTGCGGGGCATGTGAACATCTCTATGAAGAGATGGATGACAACCCGTACCTTATTCATACCAAAAAATGGCTCGAACTGGGTGAAAGTGCTAAAAAGTCGGCTATTTTAAGTCTTGGTGCAAATGCTCCAAAAGAAGACTTGTTACGCCTTACAGAAAAACTCTCTGTCATTAAGCAGATAGAAAACATTCTCACCTATCCCAATGTTCAACAAAAATTTGAACAAGACGAACTGCATATACATGGCTGGTGCTATGATGTAGAGACCGGTAAAATAGAATATTATAATGCAGATACATATGAGTTTTTACCATTAAAAGATTTAACATCAGAAAATTAAATTTATAGTTTTTTATAATTTCTGATATACTAACAAAAATAAAACCGTAATTTCAAGGAAGAAACATGGCTGAAGAAGAACAAACGCAAGAGTCTGCACCCAAAGAGAAAAAATCAAGTAATATGCTGATGATTGTTATAATCGTTGTTTTGGTTTTAATCATTATAATCGGTGCAGTTGTTGCAGTACTATTAATGGGTTCAGATGAAGAAGCAGTAACAAACAATGCTCCTCAAGCACAAGAAAAAAGAGTCGACAGTCAAAAAACACGAAGAAGTGCATCCAGCAGTTCACTCAGTGATAGAAAACTCAGCGATATCGGTGTGTTATACCCACTTGACACTTTTACAGTCAATTTAAAAAGTGATGCAGGAAGAAGATATCTAAAAGCAACAATGTCATTAGAACTTGACTCTCCTGAACTGAGCCATGAACTGGATTCAAAAGCGCCGGTACTTCGAGACAGAATTATCAGAATATTGAGTTCTAAAACTTTAGAAGAAATCTCTTCCAAAAAAGGAAAGCAAAAAGTTTCAGAACAAATTATGGACACACTTAATTCTATGATTACTGACGGGCAGATAAAGGGTATTTACTTTACTGAGTTTGTTATTCAATAGTCAATGATTGGAATAGATGTCATAAAAACATCTCGGATGAATCGTTTAATAGAACGATTTGGAGAGAAAGGACTTCGTAGATTTTTATCAGAAGATGAAATTACACTTGTAAAATCCTATAAAACAGCAGCAGGATTTTGGGCTGCCAAAGAGGCATTTTCAAAAGCATTAGGTACCGGTATAGGTGCTGAGTGTTCATTTTTTGATGTTAAAATTTACAAATCTGAAAAAGGGGCTCCACTTTTTGCACTTTCCAAAAATATAATTGAAAAATTTAAAATTATTGACATTTCTTTATCAATTACACATGACGGTGACTATGCAATAAGTGTGGTCAATAT
>CAZDEM010000013.1:0-18117 GCA_964504315.1 uncultured Sulfurimonas sp. | reverse complement strand
CTGTATATATTTGCTCCAAGAGCAGATGCAGTCAAAAGGTCTCTGAAAAATCCCAATACACGGGAGATTAGAATTCCAAAACTATTAGTAAATATTGCTTTAAACATAGGCTTCTTTGTTGATAAGTGTCTACCCTAAATAAATGACATAATTCAATGAAAAAAGAAAATTGAAGATACAAGGCGAAAATTCGCAGGAGCTACTAGTAGCTTCAAGGAGTTTCAACGCAGTAGATTCTCTTTTCTTTTTTTACCCGAAGGGCAACATGAACAAGGATTACCTTCTGCGTTAAACTTTATTTAACGATACTCGTATCGCCAAATAAAGTTTGCCTTGAATCTAAACCTTTTTCATGTTGTTGACTATGTCATTTATTTAGGTTAGACACTTAATAATATAAGTTTTACGAAAGTTTAACAAATCTTTGGTTAAAATCTTTAATAACTAAATTTAAAAAAAGTATGGTAACTTAATAATGGCATTATTTGGCTCTGATAAAAAGACTAAAACAGCAAGAAAAGTCCGTCCGACAGTTATAAGAACTCAAAACGTTGCTAAAGAGATATTTAATATAGCAAAATCTTATGAAATAAAGCCGGAACTGCTTGATTTTAATATACTTGATATCCAAACCTATACAAGAATAAAAAGTGATAAACAAGAAACAGAATGGAAAGAAATATCACAAGATGAATTGCGTGAGCTTGATGATGAGAAAACCTACCTGAATCCTGATTTCCAGATTAAACAGACATACGAAGTGGAAGTCTTTTCAAAAAGAGTTCAAGATGAAGATTTTTGTAAACACTTTATAACAGCTGTCGGTGCCAATGCAACAAAATGTAAAGTTTATTTGAGTATTACGGCCGGATCGAATGTTGATTATAATCCCAGATTCGAAGATAATTTTATAGATTTGATTAATAAGAAAAAAATAAGAGCCGGAATTCTTGTGTATATTTTTGATGAAATGCTCCCGGATGTGGTTTCAAAAATTTCTGCGCGTATACGGGTAGCACAACATTTAGAGTTTGAAAAAAGTGAAACACACTTAATTGCAGAAGGGTTTGAACCAACACCCACAACAGATGATGCATTGATACTACATTTTGAAAAGAATAAAGAGCTAAATGATAATGAAAAAGTGGATTATGCCTCAAGAGGGTTTATACAAAGTGTTAAAAAAGATGAATTACTTATAGAGTACATCAAGCCAAAGCTCGGAAAACCGGGAAGAAACTGTCGGGGTGAATATATGAAACCTTCTGAACCGGTTATTAAATATGAACCGACATTTCAAGTGGATAGTACGATTAAAGTTGTTGAGGATGAAGAGTCAATAAAATACTATGCAAATGAAAACGGTTATATTGCTTTTGATAATGGTATATATCTTATTAAAAATGAGCTGGATATCGGAGAGATAAGCTTTAAAACTACCGGATCTATCCAAAGCGGTGTTGATTCCGATGTTGATATGTCGGTAAAAGAGGCAGATTCAGTCAAAGATGCTGTCGGTACAGGTATGGTTGTTGAGGTAACCAAAATCAATATAGAGGGAAATGTCGGCTCCAATGCAAAAGTTATTGCTAAAGAAGCTGTAATACATGGACAGACGCATAAAACAGCGATTGTCAAAGCAGATGATTTGGAAATAAATGTTCATAAAGGCAAAGCTTATGGAAAAAATATTCGGGTTACCAGACTTGAACATGGAGCGATACAAGGTGAGAAGGTAAAGGTAGCACAAGCTTTAGGTGGTATAATTCTGGGTAAGGAAATAGACATAGATATTTGTGCCTCTCATGTAAAAGCAACAGCGACTAAACGAATAGAAATTCAAAAACTCCAGGGCAGTGAGAATGTCTTTACTATTGATCCTTTATTAAAAAAAGATGCGAAAGAAGATTTGGATGCCAATGAAGAAGATATACAAGAGTTGGAGTTAAAACTTAAAGAAGTTCAAGCAGAAGTGAAAAAACAGACGCATTTGATCAAAGAAGCTACTCCTGCTTTTATAGAAATTAAAAAAAGACTGATACATTACAAAAAAAATGGCGTAAAAATGCCTGATTCATTTGTAAAAAAATATAAGCAGTTTCAATCGATGCAGGAAAATGTGAAGAATTTAAAAGCAGAGTATGAAGTGACACAAGATCAGTTAAATCTTTTAACAACAAGAACCTCTTCTTTCCAAGACAATATATTGGATGCAAGAATTATAAACAGAGATAAGTGGATGGGTTATAACGAAATTAAATTTAAATTAGTTGATCCTCCAATTGAAGTGGTCTACAAACCTATGGAAGGCTCTCATGAACAGGTCTTTGGCTTAGTCCAGCTAGATGAAGGCGAGTATGTGATTCGCCCTATGAGTGAATAAGGAATATATGAAATATGATAGTTGGCTTACACGGAAAAGTTGAATATAAAGAACCTACGTATGTACATGTAAATGTGCAGGGTATTGTGTATGAAGTTTTTATCTCTTTACATACTTTTTCTGCACTTCCCAAAGAAGATGTTTCATTGTTTACGACGCAAATTATTCGTGAAGATGCACAACTGCTGTTTGGTTTTATGGATATGTCAGAGAAAAAAATGTTTTCTCGTTTGATTAAAATTAACGGAGTGGGTCCTAAAGTGGCTATGGCTATATGTTCTACTTACACGCCTTCTCAATTTGCAACGGTTATAAATAACAAAGATGTTAATGGTGTTAAAAAGGTACCGGGAATCGGTCCTAAAAGTGCAGGGCGTATTTTGGTGGAACTTAACGGTTTTGATGCTGAAATACTCGGTGACAGTGCGACACCTCAAGCTTCACAGGCATTTAATGAAGCGAGTGAGGCACTTGAGGCTTTAGGCTTTAAAAAAGACAAAATATCAAAGGCTTTGAGCGCATGTGAAGGGAATGATACAGCTTCCCTTGTAAAAGGTGCGCTCAAGCAACTTCAAACAATTTAAAAGGAAATATCTATTGAAATTAACAATTTTATTCGGTGGTGCAAGTTTTGAACATGAAATTAGCATAGTCAGTGCTATAACATTAAAAGAAAAATTATCAAATTTTGACTTGACATTTATATTTTGTGATAGTGATCATACTTTTTATTTGATAGAACCTGCAAAAATGAAAGCAGTGACTTTTTCTAAGGGTGAACATAAAAAAATGCCCGTTTTAACATTGGCGCAGGGTGCTTTTGTGCAAAAGAGCATGTTTTCCAAGAATGAATACAACAGTGTTGTTTTAAACCTCATTCACGGAGCTGATGGAGAAGACGGCACCATTGCTGCACTGCTTGATTTTTATTCTATAAAGTATATCGGTCCACGTGTTGATGCCTGTACATTCTCTTATGATAAACGCTATACAAAGTATCTTTGTGAAGCCATTGGTGTTAAAAGTGTGAAGTATGAAGTCATACATAAAAGTGAGCATTGCAATATAACAATACCGTATCCTATTATTGTGAAGCCGGCATCTCTTGGCAGCTCTATCGGTGTAAGCATAGTAAAAGATGAGAGTGAACTTGATTATGCACTGGATGTTGCTTTTGAATTTGATGATACGGTTATAGTAGAGCCTTTTTTAGAGGGTGTAAAAGAGTACAATTTGGCGGGTTATTATGCAAACGGAGCTATGAATTACTCAATCGTTGAAGAACCGCATAAAGAAGAATTTCTAGACTTTGAAAAAAAATATATGGATTTTTCAAGAAGTGAACAGGTGCTTAAAGCTGATGTGAGCGAAGAACTGACTCTGCGTCTGAAAAGCAATTTTGAAAAAATCTATCGCGGTTTGTTTGAAGGTGCCTTGATACGCTGTGATTTCTTTGTTTTCAATGATGAAGTGTTACTCAATGAAATCAATCCTATACCGGGTTCCATGGCAAATTATCTTTTTGAAGACTTTGCTGTATCTCTTGAAGAACTTTCATCATCTCTGCCGCATTCAAAACGCCCGAAAGTGACTTATGAGTACATTCATTCAATTTCGCAGGCGAAAGGGAAATAGATGGCGGTTAAGTCTATTCAGCACAATCAACACACTTTTGATATAAGTTATGAAATACTCAACCCGGAGGCAAAAGTCGACTTGATTATTTTGCACGGCTGGGGAAGCAATAAAAACCTGATGAAACAGACATTTTCACCTTATATGAGTGCTTTTCGTCATATTTATATAGATTTACCGGGTTTTGGCAACTCTACATGCAGTGCGGCATTAACGACAGCTGATGTGGCAAGAATAGTGGAGTTGTTTATGATTCATATTAATGCTTCAAAAGATATTGTCCTCGGACACTCTTTTGGCGGAAAAGTTGCTCTGCTGCTTGAACCGAAAGTTTTAGTTTTAGTCGCAAGTGCAGGTATATATACACCTAAGTCCTTAAAGGTGCAGGCAAAAATAGCTGTTTTTAAAGCATTAAAAGGTCTTGGTTTGTCCAAATTTCGTTCACTCTTTGTATCGGATGATGCTAAAGAGCTCAGTGAGTATATGTATCAAACTTTTAAAAATGTGGTCAATGAAGATTTTAGTGACGAATTTGCAAAATTTGATGAAAAAGCACTCCTTTTTTGGGGTAAAGATGATACAGCCACACCACTGGATTCTGCAAAGAAAATAAATGCACTTATAAATGATGCAACACTTGAAACCTATGATGGCGACCACTACTTTTTTATGAAAAATGCACAAGATATTTCTGCAAAAATACAAACTGCTTTTTTAGAAACACTGGGACAATAAATGCAAGAATATGAAACACTGATAGCCTTTGTAACCAATGTGCTTTTCGTAACGCTTTTAGGCTGGTACTTAATTACAAACCTGCAATGGTATGATTATAAGTTAGAGCGTGTACTATTTAAACATCATAAACCGCATTGGCACATTTTATATTTTATTATTCCTTTTATCGCTTACTATACGACGGGTAAGTTTTTTGTTATATTTTTTATATTTGCCTTTGTTCCGGGCATTATTATCTGGTATAAAAAACTTGATAAAAAACTTGTTTTAACCTGGCGAGTGAAACGTTTTTTAATTCTTTTAGTCTCTTTGACACTGTTTCAGGATGTTTTATGTACTTTGAAAGAGGGATGTGCTGTGTACGGTGTATTTATGCCTTTGGCACTTGCTTACATCGGCAGTTATATTATAGAGAAGTTTCTTTTTAAGGTTTATATGAAAGAGGCAAAGAAAAAGCTCCGTGCGATGAAAGATTTAGAGATTGTCTGTATCACCGGCAGTTACGGTAAGACAAGCATTAAAAATTTTACCACGCAGATACTCTCACACAAATTTAAAGTCTATGCAACACCCAGAAGTGTCAATACTTTAGGCGGAATTGTTGCCGATATTAATAATAATCTGCCCGAAGATACACAAATTTATGTTTGTGAAGCAGGAGCAAGACAAAGCGGCGATATATATGAAATTACGACCTTTTTAGAGCCGCAGACGGTTGTTGTCGGGCGTGTCGGTGAAGCGCATATAGAGTATTTTAAATCTTTGAAAAACATTATTGCCACTAAGCTTGAGATTATGCAGTCACCTAAACTAAAACAGGCTTTTATTCATACTTCTGTAACAGATGAGCCGCATGAAAAAGTGACCTTTTCCGGTGATGAAATTAAAAACATTGATGCAGGGCTCCAAGGTACAGATTTTGAGCTTGAACTTGATGGGGAAATTTTAAAACTTCATACAGATATTTTGGGTGCATTTCAGACGATGAATATCGCCGTAGCGGTAAGAATAGCAAAAAGCTTTGGGTTGAGTGATGATGAAATAATAGACGCTGTGAAAAATTTGGAACCTGTTGAGCATAGACTTCAGCTTATAAAAGCCGGCGGAAAAATCATTTTGGATGACGGATATAACGGTAACATTGACGGAATGCTTGAGGGCATACGATTGTGCTCACTTCATAAAGGCAGAAAAGTTATAGTAACGCCGGGGCTTGTTGAGAGCAGTGATGAGTTAAATTTGAAACTTATAGAAGCTATAAACAAGGTGTTTGACATAGTCATAGTGACAGGTGCACTCAATGCAGAACTTTTTGATAAAAACTTACATGTAAAGAACAAAATCATGCTCAAAGACAAATCTGCAATGGTAGATGTCTTGGCAAATCAGACAAAATCAGGCGACATCATTCTTTTTGCAAATGATGCACCGAATTTTATATAGGATTTTTTAGTGTTACATGCAGTCGATAAGTTTATGAAATATGTTGCTTATTTGACCGCTGTAATCCTTGCGTTACTTGTTGTTTTAGTCGTTTTTGATGCAACAAGCCGTTACCTTTTTTCGCATGGTTCTACTGCATTGCAAGAACTGGAATGGCACTTTTTTGATGTTGTGATTTTACTCAGTATCGCTTTTACACTGCGTCATAATGCCCATGTTCGTGTTGATATTTTTTATGACAGGTTTTCACCCAAAACACAGGCTTTTATAAACATTGTCTCAACTCTATTTTTTGTACTTCCTCTTTCGATTTTGATTATTTATATTAGTATAAATTTTGTGGAGATGAGTTTTGTGCAGCATGAAGCATCTTCCGACCCGGGTGGTTTGAAATACCGCTGGATAGTGAAAGCTTTGATGCCATTAGCATTTATATTTTTATCACTGCAGGCTATAAAAGAGCTTCTCTTTGACATCAAAAAATGGAAGTCTCTATGATTGCACTTATAATGTTTGCGGCCGCTTTGGTTTTACTGCTTTTCGGCATTCCTGTTGCCTTTGCTTTTGGCGGTGTGGCTATGATGTTTGCTTTTTTTATTCCTTCTCTCGGCTTTGATGTTTTTAATATACTGCCGTTTAGAATTTACGGTATTATGAGCAATACAACGCTGATGGCTGTGCCTCTTTTTATAATGATGGGTTTAATTCTTGAAAAATCAGGCATGGCAGAAAAACTGCTTATCTCGATGAGTTCGCTTTTTAAAAGTGTCCGCGGTGGTTTGGGTGTTAGTGTCGTGCTTGTAGGTGCAATATTGGCGGCTTCTACGGGAATTGTTTCGGCTTCGGTGGTTATGATGAGCGTAATTGCTCTGCCGTTAATGCTGAGTGCCGGATATGATAAAGGTTTGGCATCGGGAACGATTGCCGCAAGTGGAACACTCGGGCAGATTATACCGCCTTCGATTATTTTGATTGTCTTGGGTGATGTTATGAGTGTAAGTGTAGGTGATTTATTTATGGGTGCGGTATTGCCGGGATTGACGCTTGTTTCACTCTACATAACGTATATTCTCATCCGTGCCTACATTAACAAAGAAGATGCTCCGGCCCTTGTCAGTGAAGAAAAAATCAGTATGTTTAATGTTGTCTCTGCTATAGTTCCGCCGCTTCTGTTAATGCTGGCGGTTCTGGGCAGTATTTTCGCAGGTATTGCATCTCCGACTGAATCAGCGGCTTTTGGCGTACTTGGCGGTGTGCTGTTATCGGCATACAATAAAACACTCAATTTTGAGATGATAAAATATGCACTTTTTGAGACTATGAAACTCAGCGGTATGATTTTTATGATTTTAATCGGTGCGACTGCTTTTAGTCTTGTTTTTAACGAACTCGGCGGAACTGATTTGATTTTGGAGTTTTTCTCGCAAGATATCGGTGATGTCTGGGTATTTATAGGCGTTGCAATGCTGAGTATTTTTATACTCGGTTTTTTTATAGATTTTATAGAAATAAGTTTTATAATCGTACCTATTTTAGTGCCTGTAATGGCAGCCTTTGGAATAGACCCTATTTGGTTCGGCGTACTGATAGCTATGAACCTGCAGGCATCATTTTTAACACCGCCGTTCGGGCTTTCACTCTTCTTTTTAAAAGGTGCAGCAGGTAAAAGTGTAACAACAATGGATATCTATAAAGGCATTATTCCTTTTATTCTTTTACAGCTCTTAGGATTGGGACTTGTTGTTGCTTTTCCTGATTTGGTTTTTGCATTTTTATAATAGCGGTCAGTTCTTTAAGACATTTTCATAACAATGTCTTCCAAAGAGTTTGCCGTCATTCTCATTCTTTTGCTTATCTCTTTAAGCTGTGAGAGTATCTCTTTTTGTATAAACATTTTTTGTAAATCTTCACAGTCGGCAAGCTTTGCCATCTTTTTGACATATAAATCCATAAGCTTGTCATAAGTGTCTCTTACTCTTTTTGCGTTTTCTGCTGTCTTTTCTTGATTGCTTTTAAGTGTTTTAAATCCGGCTGTTAAAAGTTCTGCCTGCAGCTGTATATGCTTGATAATTATTCCGTATTTTTTGTCAAGTTTGGCTATTTTATAAGCCTGTGTTTCGATAACAAAATGTCTGATGCTGATGGCTATCCAGTCGAGCTGTGTAATAACGCGATAAATGGATTCTCTGTCAAAAGGCGTGATGAAAGTATTAAGCAGTTCTTTCATATTTGTATCACGTATCTCTTTTGCTTTATGTTGGTCTTCAAGAATTGCTTCACAACTTTTAGTATTGGATTCTAAAAAACATTTATACAAGTCATCCGTAATATCTTTTATAATCATTGAATGTTCATTTAAAGCAGAGAGAAAATCGACCTCTTTTGGTAAAATATATTTTTTTATAAATGATGTAATCATGATACAACCTCCAGTAATTTTATAAGTAAGAAAGAATAGAGCGCTCCCAAAAGTATAGATGTCGGTACATTGATAAGCCAGCCGAGGATGATCTCTGTGGCACGCTTCCAGCCTACATGTGATGGTTTTTCGGCTGCACCGTTTCCAAGCAGCGTAGCCGTTACGACCTGTGTTGTAGAAGTAGGCGCACCAATCATTGTTGCCAAAGTATTTACAAGTGCAGCGCCGAGCTGATTGGCAACCGAGTGAATGAGCTTTACATGATAGAGTTCAAACCCAAGTGTTTTTATAATACTCCAACCGCCAAACATCGTGCCAAGCGTTATGGCTGTTGTACACATTAAAATCACCCATAAAGGAATAGAAAAACTTTGTGTCTCGTGTGATGCCAAAAGCATCATTCCTATTATTGCCATACCTTTTTGCGCATCATTTGCACCATGAGAAAATCCGAGCCATGCAACACTGAAGTATTGTGAAACAACAAAAAAAGGACGTATTTTCATTGTAAATCTTTTAAAAACAAAAAAGAAAATTTTCATTGTTAAAAAGCCGATAATAAAACCTAAAAAAGGTGAAGCAAAAAGTCCTGTAACAACCTTCATAACGCCTGTAAGTTCACCGTGTTGCAGTGCTTCGACACCCCAGTTGATTTGGGCCTCTCCTACTATATAAAGTCCGGCTCCTACAAGTCCGCCTGCAAGTGAATTTGAAGAAGATGAAGGCAGACCAAAATACCATGTAATGAGGTTATATGTTACGGCTGCCAAAAGGGCTGCTATAACCAAAGTCTGTGCATCTCTAAGCGGTGCATTGGAAATATTTACAAAGGTACCAACTGTATCGGCAACAGCAAGCCCGGCAAGCAGTGGTCCCAAAAAAGTAAAAATACTGACAATGGCTATGGCTACACTCGCTTTCATTGCACGTGAAGCGATGGCGGTAGCAACCATATCGGCAGAATCATGAAAACCGTTTGTAAAGTCAAAGACAAATACGCTGATAACAGTTAAAATGATAAGTATAGTCGTTAAATCCATAGTTTATTTTACTTAAATATAGTTATAATAAGCTAAATAGGAGAAATGATGAGAGATATTTTATATGCCCCGTGGCGGGATGAGTATGTTAGCAAAGAGAAAATCGAAGGTTGTGTTTTTTGTCATATAAGCAGACATGCTCAGGAAGATGAAACTTTACATGTACTATATAGGGATGAGTACTGCTTTATCGTTATGAATCGCTATCCTTATACTCCGGGTCATTTTATGATCATTCCTCATTTACATACTGACAAACTTGAAGATTTACCTGCACAAATATGGCTGCACATGTCAAAACTTGCTCAACAAAGTGTAAGACTTTTAAAAGAGGGTTTTGGGGCTCATGGAGTAAATATTGGGATGAATCTTGGTAAATCTGCAGGTGCAGGAATAGCCGAACATATACATATGCATCTTGTTCCCCGTTGGGAGAGAGACACGAACTTTATTACTGCTATTGGTAATACAAGAGTCTACTCAACAGATTTTGAAAAGATTTATAAAAAAATTAAAAGTTTAATCCCAAACTATATAGATATTAAATAAATTTGATGTATACTAAAAAAAACAAAGGATGTAACAATGACAAATGCTGTAATTAAAGAGCTGGCAGTAAGAAAAGCTGAAATTGAAAAAGAGTTAGAGTTACTTTTTAAAGCAAATATGAAAATAACAGACTGGGATGTTCCTGAAGCTGATGATACAGAGGCGGCAGATATCATACTCAATATTATGGAAAAAAAGATACATCAACTTAAGAGTGATGTAAAAGCCGGAAAATACGAAAACTATTAAAAAAAGGAAAAATAAAATGAGCGCACATAAACACAAAGAACATTTAGAAAAAATCAAAGATGCTGTAGTAAATACGAATAAATTGGATGAAAATCAAAAAAGTGACAGTGTAAAAAGAATCGAAGAATGGATAGAAGAAGATAAAGCTTTTGGAACTTTAAAAGAAGAGCTATTAAATATAAGTGAATTTTTTGAAATATTATTTGCAGAATTAGGGTTGAGTAAATAAGTATAAATGAATAAACTTTCTAGAATTATTGTTGTAGCGTTATTGCTGGTTACGATTTTTTTTACCGGTAGCTATATTTACTTGACACACAAAGTAGATACTTTAAAAAATGAAAAGTATCTTGACACGAGTGGAGATATGAGAGATGAACTTCAGAATTTAATAAAAGAAAAATCTGAAGCCATTTTACTTGTAACCCTTGGACTCTCTGCAAATCAAAATATAAAAAATGCAATAAAAAAGAAACATTATAAAAATATTGGTTTTAACGACTTAATTGTAACACTTCAGCGTTACTCGTCATTACAAAATGTCTGGTTTCAACTCATTACACCTGAGGGGAAAAGTTTTTACAGAAGTTGGAATGATAAAAAAGATGATGATGTGTCTAGTGTACGGCAAGATATCAAACAAATAATAGAAGATCCCAAAGTGATATCTACAATTAGCACCGGTAAACATGATATGACTTTTAAGGCGATGGTGCCTATTTTTGATAATGGAAAATTTATAGGTATTATTGAGACTTTGGCAAAATTTTATTCTATTACCCAAAAAATGAAAAATCATGGCAATGAGTTATTGATAGTTGTAGATAAAAGCTATAAAAAACAGCTGAGTGAAGCATATTCTCAAACTTTTGTAGATGATTATTATATTACAAATCCTTTAGAAAATGAAAAACTTCTACATATCGTCCAACATAATGCTTCAATTGAAAAATATCTCAAAATTACAACATATATGATTGATACAAAAAACTCTCTGCTTTTAACAACGTTGCAATTAGCTGATATGAATGGAAATCCTATGGGGTATTTCATCATAGCAAAAGATTTGAAAAAGATTGATCTTTCAGAGATTGAGCAAGCAAAAAATGGTGTTTTAGAAGTAGCTTTATTGATTTTATTATTGATTATTATCCTTTTTTATTATATTTACAGTGTAAACTATAAGCGTTTGATTCAAGAACAAAATGAGATACTTGAATCAAGTGTACAGGAAAAAACAGAAGAGTTGGAATTACAGACGAATGTTTTGACTTTTATTGCACATCATGACCATTTAACGGGATTGGCAAATAAAGTTTTGTTGTTAGACAGAATAGAAGAAACTATAAAACATGCAAAAACGACAGGAGAACAGTTTAGTGTATTCTTTTTGGATTTAGATAAATTTAAAGAAGTGAATGATACCTACGGACATGAAATAGGTGATGAACTTTTACTGCAAATAAAAAATAGATTAAAAAAATGTATAAAAAGTGATGACACATTAGCAAGACTTGGTGGCGATGAGTTCGCAATACTTCATAAAAATGCTACAAAAATCAGTACAATAAATTTAATAGACAACATATTGATTCATATGAAAAAACCATTTCATGTTAAAAATATAGAAATATTTACCAGTTTTAGTATTGGTGTGGCTTTGTACCCGCAAGATTCTACAAATGCTAATCAGCTTTTGCGAAATGCAGAGACAGCTATGTATAAAGCAAAAGATGATGGTAAAAATACCTATCAGTTTTATGATAAGAAAATGACAGAGATGGCACTGCAAAAAATTCAACTTGATGCAGATATACGAAAAGCATTGAAACATGCAGAGTTTGTAGCCTATTTCCAACCTAAAATTGATGCAAGAGATGGAAAAGTTATCGGTTTGGAAACGCTTATCCGTTGGATGCATCCTGAAAAAGGAATGATGGCTCCAGATGAGTTTATTCCATTTTGTGAGGAAACAGGATTAGTTTTAGAAATCGACAAATATATGTTAATCCAATCCATGAAACAGATAATGAAGTGGCAAAAAGAGGGGATTGAGTTTGGCAAAGTATCAGTTAATGTCTCTACCAAAAAAATAGAGAGTAGTAATTATATAGAGGAACTCACATATATTATTGACAGTTTGCAATTTGATACTAGTGTTTTAGAACTCGAAATTCTTGAGGGTCAAATTATGAAAAATCCACAAAAATCTATAGAAATTTTAAATAAGTTGCGTGATTTAGGTATTTCTATATCTATTGATGATTTTGGAACAGGATATTCGTCATTATCTTATCTGAAAAAATTGCCGGTGACTAAAATAAAAATTGACCGTAGTTTTGTGATAGATTTACCGACGAGTAAAGATGATGTAGCAATAGTGAGAACAATTATAAATTTAGCTGAAAATTTAAAGCTTGAAATAATTGCAGAAGGGGTAGAGAAGAAAGAGCAACTTGACTTTTTAGTGAATGAAGGCTGTTATAATATTCAAGGATATTATTTTTCAAAACCATTGCCTGCTGACGAATGTAAAGAGTTTATAATTGCACACTCTAAAGGAAAATAGTATAAATATGCAAATGGTTGTAGATTCTCTGAGACAAAAAGGGAAAATATTTAAAAAAATGCAGGAGATTCCTCCAAAAGAACTGGGCATAAGAAATAAAATAAAAATATACAAAGCAACAGATGTTCATGGTTATTTTTGGGCTATTTTTGCTGTGAGTCAAAAGAGTAGAATACTTATGAAAGATGTGCATAGATTTGAAGAAATTTATGCAAAACTGACACTTTTCTGTGAACATAATTTTAAATATAAAGTCATTTTTATAGATGCGCCTTTGTGCTCTAAAGCTGCAAAAGCCTTTAAAGAAGCAGGCTGGAAAATTCAGTAATGCTGTTGTGTGATATAGGCAATACTTCATATCATTTTCTTGATGGAAATAGAGAATACAAACAGGATGTTAAAACTTTCGATCCTTCATCTGTAAAAGAAAAAGTATATTTTATTTGCGTAAATAACACTTTACATGTAAGGTTGAAATCTTTGCCAAACTGGATAGATTTATCTGAGTATATTGATAAAGAGAAGTATTATAAAACAATGGGAATTGACAGAATCTTTGCAGTAGAGTCAGTTTCAAACGGTATTATCATTGATGCCGGGAGTGCTGTGACTGTTGATGTTGTAAAAAATGACGAATTTATGGGCGGTTTTATTTATCCGGGAATCAAAGCGATGCAAAAAACTTATGAAAATATTTCTCCCGCATTGGCATATTCATTTAACTTTGAGTGTGACTTGGATATAATGCCAAAAAATTCACAAGATGCGATAAGTTACGGATACTTAAAAACGCTTTATTGTGAAGTGATGTCTCATAAACTGCCTATTATTTTGACAGGCGGGGATGCATTGGAATTTAAAAAAATATTTCCCGATGCGAAGATTGAAACAGCATTGATTTTTCATGCTATGAAAAAGATTATAAAAGAAAACGAGGATAGACTATGTTAACAGTTGCATTGCCAAAAGGTCGTATTGCCAAAGAGACTTTAGAAATTTTTGAAACTATTTTTGGTGAGGGTTTTAAATTTGATGATAGAAAATTAATATTAGAGACTCCAAAGTTTCGTTTTTTACTTGTTCGAAATCAGGATGTTGCGACTTATGTGTATCATCAGGCAGCCGATATCGGTGTAGTAGGGCTTGATACGCTAGAAGAGCAGGGGCTTGACGTAGTGCGTCTGCTGGATTTGCGTCGCGGAGTCTGTAAAGTTGCCATAGGAATGCGAAAAGGCGAAAAGCTTGATCTTACAAAACCAGAGCTCAAAGTAGCATCAAAAATGGTCAACATTACAAAGCGTTACTTTGAAGAGAGAGCAGTAAGTGTAGAAATTATTAAGCTTTACGGCTCAATCGAACTTGCACCTTTAATCGGTCTTGCGGATATGATAGTCGACATTGTGGAAACCGGAACTACTATGAAGCAAAACGGCTTAGAAGTTGTGCAGGACATTATGACAAGTTCTACTTACCTTATAGCAAATAAGAACAGTTACATTAGTAAAAAAGATGAAGTTTTAGATATTTATGAAAAAATAAATGAAGTTATAAAAGCAGAAAATGACTAATCTCGACCTGTACGCCAAAGCCGAACACCTTTTAGGCATAGAAGAAGCGACAGAAGCGCTTTATGATTTGTATCGTTCAGAACTTGATGAATACAATGTAAAAACACTGCTTGATGTTGGCTGTGGACGCGGCGGATTTATGCAGCGAATGATAAGTGACGGCGTTACATGTAAAGGTGTCGATTTAAGTGCTGTGATGGTTAAAGAATGCCAAGCACAGGGGCTTGATGCTGAGTGTGCAGATATAAGAGAAATAGACGGAAAATTTGATGCTGTTGTCAGTATTTTTGATGTTTTAAATTTTATGGATAAAGAGAGCCTTCTTTCATTTCTAGAATCAGTTGCAGAGAAACTAAACGATGAGGGTATATTTATAGCAGATATTAACACACTTTACGGTTTCAGTGATGTTGCAGAAGGAACCATGAGCAGTGAGAATGAAAATGAGTTCTTAAGTGTTGATGCCATCTTTGAAAACAATGAACTCCATACCAAGTTCACGCTTTTTCAAAAGAATGATGACGATACCTATACAAAATATCAAGATACGATCGTACAGTATTTTCATAAGATACAAAGCTTCCAAAAGCTAACAGGTTTAAAACTTGTAGAAAAACAGACTTTTTCACTGTATGACAGTGAAGATAAGACGCTTTTAATCTTTAAAAGACGATAATTAAAGTATATAAACACAGGAGAAAGAATGAGTAAACATAAAACAAAAATTGAGAAAATATTTGAACACCCAATGTCTGGGAATATTGAAAGCAAGAAATTACTTTCGGCATTAGAACATTATGGTGCAAAAATTGATTTAAACAAAGAACATCGTGCAATTATTCACCTGAATGGTAAAGAGCACTCTTTAACTCTTTCACACAGACCGGAATTATCCAAAGATGCTATTGTAAAACTTCGCCACTTTTTAGAGAGTGTCGGTCTTACTCCGGATAAGCTGTAATATTAAAAGACTATAGCTTCATATACATACAGCGTTGCATCTTTGCAATGCTCGGGTGCAATACCCGCTTTTTCCACACAACAGCTTCTGACAAACTGTTCTTTATCCCATCCCATATCTGTTGCTACCTGTGGTAAATATGTGCCGTTGCTTGAACCATATTCAACATATATACCATGTTTGCCGACAACCACATCATCAATAGAATTTACTTTTTTTCTCGGCGTAAGCACTGAAATTTCAATTTCTATATTGTCAAGTTCTTCTTTTGTTACAGGATTAAAACGTGTATCATACCGTGAAGCGGATATAGCCATATCTATAATGACTTTGTACAGAGGCTCATCAGGTTCAAAACGACCTATACAGCCTTTTAACATGCCGTTTTCTTTGAGTGTGACAAAGGCACCGAGATGAAGTTTGAATTTATCAGGTAATTTGCTCTCATCAAGTGCTATTTTTTGATTATTTACAACAGCTTCGTAAAGCGCTGTTTTAGCTATTTCTTTTAGGGCTTTTTTTTCCTCATCTGTGAGGTGAAATTCATCTGTATTCATAATAATACTCCTTTAGAAAGAATATCTTACACTGTTTGTTCTTAGAAATTGAATAAATTGTTTGTTTGGTATAGGTTTTGAACAATAATAGCCTTGTAAATAAGTACATTTCTTTTCTTTTAAAAATAGATATTGTTCCTGTGTTTCAACTCCTTCAGCTACTACTTCAAAATTAAAAGTTTGCGCAATCATTAAAATAGCACTGATTAATTCTTTATCATCTACATCATTTTGAATATCCATAACAAAAGATTTGTCAATTTTTAATGTTGTAAATGGAAGCTTTTTCAGGTATGACAAAGAAGAGTATCCTGTACCAAAGTCATCTATAGAAATACTTACTCCAAGATCTCTTAAATTTTGCATTCTTGTACTAACGGTTTCGAGATTTTCCACTAGTGCCGACTCAACTAGTTCCAATTCTAAACAGTTTGGATTTATGTTTGTTTTTTTCATAATTAAAGCTACATCATGTAAAAAATTTGGATTTTCAAATTGATGAGCGCTAATGTTAACTGCTATTTTTTGAAGTTGTATAACGCCTGTAAACTCTTTTTGCCATGCTACAAATTGTTCTAAAGCTGTTTGCAAAACCCATTTTCCTATTTCTAAAATCAATCCACTCTCTTCGGCTATAGGTATAAATTCATCTGGATATACATTAGTGAATTTAGGAGTATTCCATCGCAATAATGCTTCAGCACCTATGATTTTTGAAGTGGCAAAATCTATAATAGGTTGATAATAAAGTTCTAATTCTTGATTTGCTATAGCATGTCTGAGACCATTTTCTATAGCCATTCTCCTGCTTATCCATTCATCCATTTGATGTTGATAAAATTTTGTTGTATTTCTGCCTGCTTTTTTAGCCTCATACATAGCTATGTCGGCATATTTTAAAATATCATCTGCGCTTTGTGCTTCATTCCCTATAAAAGCGATTCCTAGACTTGCTGATACATTGAGTGTAAGTTCATTTATTTTAAAACTTTTGGCTAAAACATTGTGTATCTTTTGTGCAGTATGCTCTGCATTTGTAGCTGCAAGTTGTACCTCATTTGCCAAATCAGGTAATAAAATAACGAATTCATCTCCGCCGATTCTTGCTATTGTATCTTCAATTCTGATGACATTTTTTAATCTATGGGCAGTTTGAATAAGAAGTTCATCACCTACAGCATGTCCAAGTGAATCATTTATATTTTTAAAATGATCTAAATCTAAAAAAATGACACCAAAAATAATCTTATGGCGTTTATAGCGAATTATTTCCTGTTCTATTCTTTCCAATAGCAAGGAACGGTTTGCAATATCTGTTAAGGTGTCGTGTTTTGCCTGATGCTCAATTTGAAGTTGTGTATGCATTCTTTGTGTAATATCAATAACGATTCCTATGCCGCCTATAATATTATTGTTTATAGGCTAGTCGGTTAACTCCTCCTCTGCTATAATTGTTCATGAATTTACAAAAAGAAGAAGATTCAAATATAGAATTACTTGCAGGAAAAGATTACCCAAGAACATATAGAGAATTTGTAACGATGTTTCCAGACGATAAAAGTTGTACAGATTATTTAAATAAATTACGCTGGAATGGTAATTTTATTTGTCCTAAATGTGGTGTATATTCTACTCCATGGCAGCAAACTCACAAACGATTGGTATGCTCATATTGTCGTTATCAAACTACAGTAACAGCAGGAACAATTTTTGATAGGACAAGAACACCTTTAACAACATGGCTAGAAGCAGCATGGCATGTAACGACAGCAAAGAATGGTATGTCTGCTACAACTATAGAACGAACATTAGGAATATCTTATCGAGTTGCATGGACAATGCTTCAGCGTTTTCGTGTAGCAATGGTACGTTCAGAAAGAGAGAAGCTTTGTGGAACGGTAGAAGTTGATGAAACACTTGTAGGAGGTGTTGATAAGGGAGGTAAGCGTGGCAGAGGCTCTCAAAAAAGCATTGTAGTTATAGCTATTGAATTACACAAACCAAAA
>CAZDEM010000012.1:0-18653 GCA_964504315.1 uncultured Sulfurimonas sp. | reverse complement strand
GATGAAGACAGAGTCCTCATCAAAGCATTTTCAAACTGGCAAGAACTGATTAAGATAAATACACCGCGAGCTTCTTATGATGATACGACAGGTGACGGTGTCGATAAATTCGCCGATGAAGCCCTAGAAGATATAGGCTGGAATGCGACTGAATTCAATATAAATTACAGAACACTCGTCGATATCCTTGAAAAAGAGTGTAACGGTACACTTCTTTGTATAGAACAAGAAGATCCTTATCAGTTTAGCGGACTTGGGTTTTTGGATGATGACACACAAGCAAAAGATATACTTTTTTCTTACTGTCAAAACGAAATTAAAAAAATAATGAGTGAAGATCCTTTATATGCAAAAGAGAAACTCAGTGATGATGAGCAAGAGGCAGCTGAGTATTTCAAATGTCTATAAACAAACAAAAAATATCTATAGAGTATAAATACAGAGGTTCCATAGAATTTCCCGATACCACAGAAGCAAAAGATATTTTTTTCAGAACCAAACAGGCATATGCAAATCATGAAAAAATGAGCATCAAACTCGTTTTTTCAAACGCGAAACTTGCCAAACTTAAAAAATACCAAAAAGGTGCTTCAGAAAATGAACTGCTAAACTTGGACTTTTATATAGAACTTGGTGAAATTCTAGGTTTTAATACAAATGATGCCCAACAGTTAAAAAGACGTATTCAAATTATAAATGATACGGCACATTCAAGTTTCAACATCACAAAAAGACTCAAACTTATAAATAAAAGACAAAAATCACAGGCAAAACAAAGTTATCTTTTTTGGGATATAGAAAACTTTTCAAGTGTTGCTTCAATTTTCAATGATATTATAGAACCCTATAACATTTCAGATAATAATATTTTTCTTGCTGCAAACCCTGATTCACTCTACCTTAAAAAAGCCGAATGGGAAGCAAATTTATATGACTATGGTAAAACACTCAACTCATTTAATTTTGTAAAATGTGACCATGGAAAAAATGTAGCGGATGATATTTTACTTCAAAAGTTTCAAAATGCCGACTTAAAAAGTACAAATGTATTTATTTTAACTTTTGACAGAGAGTTAAAAGAGCGATTTGCCGAAATAACGCACCCAAGCAACAATGTCTATATAATGGCTAAATAACACTTTCTTTAGGCTCGCCAAGGTAATATCCTTGTGCATATTCTATACCAATTTCCTCAATAACATCAAACACTTCTTTAGAATGCACAAACTCGGCAACAACCTTTTTACCGAGTTTTTTTGCAAATATTACAATTGTTTCAACAATTAAGCGCGAATTTTGATCTTTATGAATATTTTTAATCAGGGAGCCATCTATTTTCATATAATCAGATGAAATATTTGTCATATATTGAAAATTAGCAAATCCGCTTCCAAAATCATCAATTGCTATATATGCCCCTGATTCATAAACTTCTTTTGTAAATTCGCTCACAATATCTTCGTTGGAATATTCTTGTGTTTCCAAAATCTCTATTGTTAACTGTTTGGCAATATTATACTCTCTAATTTTTTCAAAAATAAACTCTCTCATTTTTTCGCTAAATATATCACTAAATGAGAGATTAATACTGAATTTCATACCATTTTTCGCAAAAAAAGCAAATGTTTTTTCTACCATAATCTCAGTAATTCTAGGATAAAGTTTTATTTTTTCGCTGATTGCGAGGAAAAAGTAGGGAGAAAGTATCTTCCCATCAGATTTTCGTAGGCGCACGAGTGCTTCATATTTTTCAACTTCTCCTGTTTTTATATTGAAAATAGGCTGATAATAAGGAATAATATCATCACTTTCTATCGCTCTTTTAATCTCATTTGCCATTTTCAAATTTGATTCATATTTTTTTGAAAGTTCCAAGGATTTATTAAAAACCAAGTAGGGTTTATGTGCTTTTTTTGCAGCTTTAAGTACCATATCTGCATTTGCCAAACCGGTATTCTTCTCATTTATATATGCTGCTGAGATTGTTACTGAAACATGTATTGCCTGATCATTCACTAGAAATTGTTTTTTTTCTATAAATATTATAAGTTTTTTAATGATCCTTTCGATATCTTGATAAGTTTGCTCCACATTTGAGATGATAGCAAATTCATCCGATGGTAACTTAAATAGTTCCATACCTTCATTTTCAGTAAATTCTTGAAGATATTTTGACATTTTCACCAACACTATATCGCCAATAGCATGTCCGTAAAAATCATTTATAGTTGTAAAATCATCAATATTGACCAAAAAAACTGTCTCACCGATACATTCATCAATCCTTTGAAGAAGACTCAGCCTGTTTGGTACCCCGGTCAATTTGTCAAAATATGCCTGCTTATAAATAAAGTCTGCACTTCGCTGAATTCTTTGTTCGAGTTCCAAATTGAGCTCTGCCAACTCCTGAGATACGCTGTTAGCCAAATTTGCAAGCGCATATTCCGTACTGACTGCAAAATCATCCCTGCATCCAATATTTTTTCGTTTAATAGACTCCATTGTTTTATTATTTTCACTTAAAACCAGTAAAGTAATAGATTCATTCAGTAAATCTCTTTTTTGATTGTGAAAAAATTCTCCATAGGTAAAAAAACCACTTAAATCACCAAGTGTAGAGAGACCCTCAAGCTCATACTCTATATATTTTTCCATAAAGCGTCTTCTTGCCATACATGAATATACAAAAACAGCTTCAGGCTGGAATTGAATATTGTTAAATATTTTATCTATCTGATAATCACCGCTTTTTAAAAGATTATTTACATTTCCTACGCCAAAACGAACCTTTTCGCCTTCTTGCAAATTTCCTGCAAATGTTAAGGAACCATCATTGTGTTTAAATAAAACAGCTCTGCCTATGTTCACTCCGTCTTTTTCAAAGATGAGCGGGAATTCTATACCGATTTGTGGAAGATTCTGCGCAAGTTCTTTACCCATGTATTTTGCATAAATATCTACAGCAGGCATGCCGTCTATTTCATACACTCTGTTTTTTACAGCTTTTGTAATGGTAAGTTTTTTCCCTATAGGTGTCCAATCAAAACTATAATGAGTAAATACATTCAATGCAGCAGAGTTTAAAGTAACGCCCACTGCTCCGCTGTCTGTTATGCTTTTATTGTTAAAAACATAGGTTTTTTTAAGCTCTCCATTATCACCTGCCAATCCGCCAGAAACTATTATTTGTGAATCTACACTGCTGATGCCTTTTAAAAACTCTTCACCGTTTGTATTAATTCCATCAGCAAAACTTAAAAGTACTTTGCTGTTTGCATCAATAATTTGTTTTAGAAGTTTTTCACCGGTAGTGTAACTCATTTGCACAGAATCATCATGTTCTACAAGTATAGATTTCAAGGTAGTCTTTTCAAACTTTGTAAATGTTGCAACATGTTTGGATGCAATATATATATCAGCATTGTGCAAGGCACCGTCTGTTGTTGTTCCAAGTATAGTGGCTTCGGGAAAAGTTGTTGCAAAATAGTATTGTATTTCTTTTATTTCTTCAAGATTATTATTTGCACAAAATATTTGTATGAGAGTTTGTGAGTCTGCAGCTAAAGATTCCTGCTTTTGTAGTTCTAATATATTATTAAAAATTATAGTTTTATTTGTCATCACAATATTGTAATAAATTTAAGCTTCAAAATTATTTAGAATTTAGATTTCTTTGCCAAAAACCTTTGAAGTATTACCATCGCAGATATTGAGTCGATTCTGCCATCACGAATATATTTTATTTCGCCTTTCATCATATTTTCAGCTTCAAGCGAGCTGCCGGCTTCATCCTGATAAAACACTTTACCCTCAAAGTCAACTAAATTCATAAAATGTTCAATTCGTCTTCGCATTTCATCTTCGCTGCTTCCGCCTAAAGGAACACCGATAACAACGGCATCTGCTTCCCACTCTTGTATGATTTTTTTTACTTCCGATGATGCCTGATTACGATTTTTTCTAATTACGGCAGGCAGTGGTGTTACAATATCTTTATGTGCCGAATAAGCTAGCCCAATACGCTTGAGTCCCAAGTCTATTGCAATGTATTTCAAAGTTATTTACCCAAACAAAATGAACCGAACATTTTGTCAAGCATTTCATCATTTTCAAACGGACGGGTAATGCTTGCCATCTCTTTAACCGCTTCATTGAGATGAAATGAAAAAATTTCCAACTCCTGATCTTGCAGTGGCTCGAAAGCTTCTTTTATGTTTTGCATAGTTGCTTCAACGGCAGAGATTTGACGTTGGGAAATAAGCATAATTTCATCACTTACGTTACTTGCATCCATTATTGCTTCAAGTTTTTTCACCAAAGCCGTGACATCATTTTTAGAGTTTAATTCCAAGTCAAAAGCCAAATTTTCTAAATGAAATTTCTGCTCTAAATCTATTTTATTTTTAACAATAAGCATCTCTTTTTTATTTCTGTTTTGCTTTATAAGCTCAAGAATCTGCTCATCTTCTTCATCGTCTTTACGTGAGCCGTCAAAAAGTGCTATAACAATATCACTCTCATTGATTGCTTCAAGGCTGCGCTGTATTCCTATACGTTCTATTTCATCATTTGCTTCACGGATACCTGCCGTATCTACAATACGTATCAGGTGTGTCCCAATTTTAACTTGCTCTTCAATCGTATCACGTGTCGTACCCGCTATATCGCTCACTATGGCACGATTATAATTAAGTAAAGCATTTAAGAGTGAGCTTTTGCCGACATTGGGCTTGCCTATAATAGCCACACGAAAACCCTGCATTAAACCTTCTCGTGATTTTGAGGCTATGAGTGTTTTTTCAAGTAAGTTATAAAGTTCATCTAGCTTGGCTTGTATTTGTGCTACCAAATCTTCGGGCAAATCTTCTTCGGCATAATCAATACTTACTTCACTATACGCTAAAATATGAATAATATCATCACGAACCTGTTCTATAAACTCTTTAAGCGATCCCTTCATTTGAGAAGCAAGAATCTTTGCCGCATCTTCACTTTTTGCTTCTATGAGTTGTGCAATTGCCTCTGCTTCACTTAAATCAATTCTACCGTTAAAAAAGGCACGCTTTGAAAACTCACCGGCATTTGCAAGACGTGCTCCGGCTTTAAGTGTTGCTCCAAGGATAGTTTGTGCAACAATAAATCCACCATGACACTGAATTTCTACAACATCTTCAGCCGTAAAAGAGTACGGCCCTTTAAAATAAATAACAATAGCTTCATCAATCAGTTCATTATTATCATTATAAATATTTGTAAGTGTTGCATGTCTTGGAGTGAAGTTTTCTTTACATGTAAGCTTTTTGGCAATTTCTAAAGCACTCTCACCGCTTAAGCGTATAATTGCGATAGAGCCGATACCATTGGCTGTTGCAATGGCGGCTATGGTCTCATTCATAATTTAATTGTTATGATAATCGTTTACGATTATATATTTAAGTCCATCTTTAGTAGAGCGGATAACGACATACTTATCAGGGTAGTGTTCACGCAGCTCTTTGAGCGCAATTTGAACCAAAACACCATCAAGTATTTTTGTTTGTGCGCGTCCGTCCCTGTCTATATTTTCATATACATTCGTTAGGTATCTTGCAACAGACTCTTCTTGATTTTTCAAAAATTCTGCTATTTCAAGACGTAGCTGCACATCATATTTTGTATTAATCCAATTAAATATCATATATGAAAGTGCTTTGTACCGGTAACCCTCTTTCCCTATTAAAAGTGCCGCATCTTCACCTTTAAACTCTATCAATAATGTTTCTTTATCATAAGCCGAGACTTCTATTCTTTCTATCTCAAAACATATAAGATCAAAAAGTTTGTTAATATCTGCTTTTACTTCTTTTACTACAACTTGTATATCAACCGAAGGTGCCGCTTCTTCAGATATTTCATCATCATATTCATCATCATAATCTGCCGTATAATCTAAACCGCTGGCCAAGTCCTCTTCCATCTCATCTTCATCTTGATCACTAACAAAAGAAGTCGGCATAATAGTGTCATTAAGTATTGTATGTGCCGGTGTTGTATCTTCTTCTGCTACTTCTACAACTTTTGGAGTTTCAGAAACCTGCACTGTTGCGACTTCTTTCTTTTCATCCAAAACCTCATTTTCTATCGTTGCAACGATGATCGCTTTCTTTTTAAACAATCCTAAAAATCCACTACTTGGGGTCTGTACAACCTCAACAGCCAGTTGAGTTACCGAGCAATCCAAGGCAGCAGCTGCATCTTTAAATGCACCTTCTAACGTTACTGCTTCAATTTTAATCATTTTTATTTCTCGCTATTTTTTTCAATTGCCACTTTCGCATCTTTAGCATTTTTAAACTGCTGATTCACAATATACTGCTGTGCAATCGAGAAAAGGTTATTTGTAAACCAGTACAGAACCAATCCTGACGGGAACGTTACAAAGAAAAATGTAAATATTACCGGAAGGTATTTAAACACTTTTTCCTGCATAGGATCTGTGAAATTATTTGGCGTCATACGCTGTTGCATGAACATTGATGCACCCATTAAAATAGGTAATACATAAAACGGGTCCATACGTGAAAGGTCATTAATCCAAAGAATCCATGGTGCACCCTGAAGTTCAACCGCATTCAAAAGCGTACGATACAGTGCAAAAAATACAGGAATCTGTAATACCATAGGCAGACAACCGCCTAGAGGATTTGCACCATGTTTCTTATACATCTCCATCGTAGCTGCATTTAATCGTTGAGGATCTTTTTTGTATTTTTCTTTTAACTCTTTGAGTTTTGGTGCAAGTGTTTTCATTTTTTGCATAGAAACCATACCTTTGTATGTCAAAGGATATAACACAAGTCTGATAATGGCAGTCAATGCAATAATTGCCCATCCCCAGTTACCAAAAATTCCATGCAGCCAGGAAAGAAGAGCAAAAAGAGGCTTGGCTGCAAAAGTAAACCAGCCATATTCTATAGCATTTGTAAGCATTGGATCAATAGCATTAAGAACTTTATGCTCTTTTGTCCCGATATACCCGTGAATATTTTCATCTTTTCGCGCTTCAAAATAAACAACAGGATTATCATCTTTTCCACGTTCAACTATAACATTGGTGTCTTTTTTAAACCCATAAAGCATAATAGCCGTGTATTGGTCAAATGAAGATGCCAGTTTTACGCCTTGAAATACTTGTCTACCCTCAGCATCGCCATCTTCAATAATATGTGTAACATCATCATCTGTATATATCAGTGCCCCGGCAACTGCCATAAGTTTTTTAGAAACCTGCGGTCTGTCTCCAAGATACACATAATGTCTGACATCTCTAGATGTTGTAACTTTTGCATCATAATGACCGTCAGTATAAAATGTCAATACTTTTGTAACAGTAAGGTTTGACAACTTCTGTGTTAATGTAACAGTAACAGGCTTATCATCAAGTTCTACACTGCTCACACTTGCACTGTATGGAACTTTTGTCGCTTCATCATTAATAGCATCATCGCTAAAACGAACATAAAGCGGTTTTGTTCCAAATTCAGGGATTACCTGTGCATGCAGGTTGTCATCGTTTCTAAATTTCTCTTCAAGCAGTTCTTTTGAAGATATGCGTCCGAGTGTATCTATTTTTAAAATAAAATTCTTATTTGTAATTGTAACAATAGTATTTGATGCGCTCTGCTCTATTTTTTCCTGCTGAGACACAGCATGCCCTGAAGCTTCTTCTACGCGTGATGCAACATCTGTTTGCGTTTTCTTTGCAGGTGTTACGTTCTCTGTTTTAGCATTCTCTGCTACCTTTTGCTCTTTTGGCGGAAATATCGCAGTATACCCTACGAAAAAAATTATTGACAATACTACAGCGATTATCAATCTTTGGTTTGGTGACATTTTGTCTAACACAAATTACCCTTTATATAAAAAATTTTTTATGATGTAATAACGGTTTTTTTTATTTGGAACCAGCCAATATTTTACAGCATCAATTTCGAGTTTAGCAGGATGTAAAGAGAGTTTATCCAAGAGTGGATACTCTATTCCGCCGTCAAAAAATTGATTGCAACGTAGTATTCTAGTAAAAGAGTGGTAAAAAGCACTTGAAATTGAATTATTTTCAAAATTTATTCGTGCATATTCGCTACATGTAGGATAATAGCGGCATGATCCATAGCCGATTAGTGTAAAAAATTTCTGATATAGCCATAAAAGCTTAAGTAAAAGTTTTCGCACGGGTTAAAATCTTGTTAAAATCATGGGTAAGTTTTTCAAAAGGTGCATCAAATATAGCTGCTTTTGCAACAAATATATAAGTACCGTCTTTAAGAGAGTTGGAGTATTCACAAAAAAGTGCACGAAGACGACGCTTCGCACGGTTACGTTTTACTGCATTTCCAAGTTTTTTGGTAGCGGTAAATCCTACTTTGCGCACTCCGGGTTGAGGAAGAAAAAACAACACAACACTCTGAGAATGCTGGTTTTTTCCTTTGTTATAAACATATTGAAACTCTTTATGAAGTTTTAATGTGTTAAATCCGCCTATACTGTCAATTTTTTACGACCTTTTGCACGACGACGATTAATTATGTTACGACCATTTTTAGTAGCCATTCTAGCTCTAAAACCGTGTGTTCGTTTTCTAGGTGTATTATGTGGTTGGTATGTTCTTTTCATTCGACATATCCTTATCTGATTTAAGTTCGGAAGTTTACAAAAACTTTACTTAAAGCGTGGTTAAGGTTCTTAAGAAACCTTAACTTCTACTTCACCGTTTACTACAGTGAATTCAACGCGGGAGCCTTCTTTTACCATACCTTCTAAGATAAGGTCAGCTAAGCGGTCTTCAACAATTTCATACAAAGCACGTTTCAACGGACGAGCCCCATATACAGGATCAAATCCGGCTTCTGCAATATACTCTTTTGCCTCTTCGCTCAAAGAGAGTTCAATATCTCTTTCTTTGACTTTATTGACAATTTCACTAAAGAAGATATTTACAATACCTTTAATCTGTTCTTTACCAAGTGCATTAAAGATAACCACATCATCAAGTCTATTCAAGAACTCAGGCTTAAAAGCTTTTTTGAGCTCAGACATAACCAACCCTTCAAGCTCAGGACTTCCTGCATGTGTAATAATTTTATCACTTGCAATATTTGATGTCAAGATAATAATAGTATTACTAAAATCTACCGTCACACCTTTGTTGTCTGTCAAGCGACCGTCATCAAGCACTTGAAGCAGCATATTAAAGACATCCGGGTGTGCTTTTTCCACCTCATCAAATAAAACGACAGAGTAAGGTTTTCTTCTTACAGCCTCTGTAAGTTGTCCGCCCTCTTCATAGCCTACATAACCGGGTGCTGCACCAACAAGGCGAGATACTGCATGTTTCTCCATATACTCACTCATATCAATTCTAATGAGTGCATCCTCGGAGTCAAACAGGAACTTCGCCAAAGTTTTGGCAGTTTGTGTTTTACCGACCCCTGTTGGCCCAAGGAATAAGAAACTACCGATTGGTCTGTTCTTATCACTAAGCCCTGCTTTGTTACGTTTAATAGCACGTGCAACTGCATGTGTAGCCTGACCTTGACCAACAACAGTTTTATTCAGTTCATCTTCCACGTGAATAATTTTATCTTTTTCGCTTTGAAGCATTTTATTGACCGGAATACCTGTCCATCTACTTACAATTGAAGCAATTGACTCTTCATCCACAGAGTTTTTAAGCAGTGTTCCCTCTGCCTGCATTCTATCCCACTGCTCATTAAGCTCTTTTTCCTGCTCTATGAGTTTTGGAATCTCGCCGTACTCAATTTCTGCGGCACGGTTAAACTCAGAACGTGCTTTTGCAAGTTCTGCTTCACGACGTTTTGCTTCGATTTCACCTTTTATAGCTGAAATTTTTTCAAAGACCTCTTTTTCAGTTTGAAACTGAGACTCCAGTTTCCTTACTTTTTCTTCAATGTCGGCAAGCTCTTTTTCAATCTCTTCAAGACGTTTTTCGTTTGACGGAGTTTTTTCCATCTTCAGTGCTTCTTTTTCAACCATTAGCTCAGAGAGTTTACGCTTAGCGGCACTCAGTTCATTCGGCTCAGATTCAATCTGCATTTTAAGTTCAGCTGCTGCTTCATCAATTAAGTCAATCGCTTTATCCGGTAAGAATCTGTCTGCTATATATCTGTCTGAGAGTTTTGCCGCAGCTACCAATGCACTGTCGGCGATACTTACATTATGGTGCGCTTCGAGTCTTTCTTTAATTCCTCGAAGAATTTGGAGTGACTGGTTAACACTCGGCTCATCAACAGAAATCGGCAAGAAACGGCGTTGCAGTGCAGCATCTTTTTCAAAGTATTTTCTATACTCTTTAAGCGTTGTTGCACCGATAGTATGCAGTTCGCCACGTGCAAGTGCAGGTTTTAAAATGTTTGCCGCATCCATTGAACCCTCAGATGCACCTGCACCGACAATGGTATGAATTTCATCAATGAAAAGAATTATGTTTCCATTCTCTTTTACTTCATCAATAACAGCTTTGAGTCTGTCTTCAAACTCACCACGGTATTTCGCACCCGCAATAAGAGCCGACATATCAAGCGCAATCACACGTTTGTTTTGCAATGAAGTCGGTACATTCCCACTTTGAATTCTTTGTGCCAGTCCTTCAACAAGTGCCGTTTTACCAACACCCGGCTCACCAAGCAGCATAGGATTATTTTTCGTTTTTCGAATCAGAATCTGCATAGTTCTTGCAATCTCTTCATCACGCCCGATAACAGGAGGCAATTTTCCCTCCGCTGCTTCTTTTGTTAAATCAATTCCGTATTTTGAAAGAGATTCTAATGTTTCATCAGCAGTTTGAGAATCAATTTTTGCACCCCCGCGCGCTGCTTCAAGCTCTTTTGTAAGCTGCATAATATCTATATATTTCGGTAAGATACTTGAAAAAGGCTCTGTATTTAAATTTGCTAAAATATACGTATCAACAGCCAGATAAGAATCTCCGTTTTTTGTCATCAGACCGATACCGTTTTCCAACGTTCTTACAAAATCATGAGAAAGTTTTATATTCTCTTTTGTTACACTTGAAGATTTTGGTAGCTTTTCCGCCATACTTTTTATATCAAGTTCCATTGCAACCTTGTCAACGCCCATCTTGTTGAACATTTGATTCAGTACCGAATCAGAATTAGTCAGAAGTGCCCATAAAAAGTGTATAGGTGTCACTTCCTGATTTTTATTATGTAAAGCTAAAGACAATGCACTCTCAATAGCCTCAGTCATATTATGTGTTAATTTCTCAAAAATGTTATTCATAGTTCAATCCTTTTTTATTTATGGTGAAAGTATATACTCTCTCGCCATTTTATTTTGCTACTTTAGTTGCATAGTAAGTGCCAAACCATAATCAATGGCATACTCAACAACATTTAAAAGGTTTAGATTCAAGGCAAACTTTAGTTGGCGATGCTGGCATCGTTAGCCTAAGTTTAACGAAGAAGACGAATCTTTTAAATATTGCCCTTCGGGTGAAAAAAGAGATAATAATCTACTGCGTTAAAAGCCCTTGAAGCTACTAGTAGCTCCTGCGGACTTTCGCCTTGTATCTTATCATCTCTTGTTTCATTGAATTATATCATTTATTATGGTTTGGCACTTATTATAATTATACCTACCTGAGTCTTTGTTTGTCAAGAAATCTAAGCAAAACAATTCATAAGTATTTTTATCTCTTTATAACCACGCTTTTATTATAATACGTAAAAAGATTCAGGACTGTTCATGCTAAGTGTTACCCAGGCTTTAAAAAAACGTTCTTCAAAAAGAGCATATCAAAACAAAAGCATTCCAAGAGAGATTCAAGAAAAAATTCTTGAAGCCGCTGCGCAGACACCAAGCGGTGCCAACATGCAGCCTTGGATAGCATATGCCGTCTCAGATGAGAAAGTTCTTAAAAATATTGGAAATGCAATCATTGCAAAAATGGATGCAGGCATTGAGAATGAGCAATTTATCCAGTACTACCCTCTTGAGTGGGTCAATCCTTATAAAAAGCGTAGAATTGTAACCGGTGCAGGACTCTACAAACTTATGAATGTTGACAGAAAAGACAATGAAACAAGAATACAAATGTGGAAAGACAACTTTAGATGGTTTGGTGCAAAAACTGTATTTTTTGTTTTTACAGATAAAGCAAATATTGACGGTGCGCAGGGTGCTTTGATTGACTGCGGTGCCTATATGCAAAGTATTATGCTTGCGGCACAGGAGTTTGGAGTAGATTCTTGTCCACAAGGCTCAACAACAGAATTTGGAAAAGTTGTCGCAGATGTTTTAGACGTTCCTGATAATCTTGCACTTTTATACAGCGTAGTTTTAGGATATGCGGATGAAGATGCCAAAATAAATAGCTACAAACCACAAAGAGAACAATTAGAGCAGCATGTGACGTTTATATAAACCCTTTTTGCTTATATCGAGCGAGCATACTTTCATTGCCGCTCACTCCTCCACTGTGTATATACATAATTTTTTCATTTGTCTGCTCTAAAAGTGCCTGCCACATTGCAGGTGCATAGAGCAAATCAAATTCTATACCCTTTACATGTAAGGTCTTATATATTTCATACAACTCTTTATATGGTTTAGCAAAATGATACTTTTTTTTCGGTTTTAATATCATAAGATTACTCGGAATTTCTGCCAAAGCATTCATTTGCTCTTTTAAATAAGCACTGTCACCGATGCAGGGAGTCGTGTAAACTCTGTACTCAGGTAGAGCAAGAGCCAGAAAAAGTGCCGTTGTTCCTGTTCCTGAAGGCGTTGCCAGAGCCTTTACATGTAAAGTACTATTTTGCTCGCGTATTTCCTGCGCTAAAACTTCCAAACCTTTTTTTGCCGCGTCTATTGCTCCACCCTGGTCTATCAACAAAGTTTTCTCATCCAAATTCAAACGTAAAGAAGCTATGTAATCTTTATAATATTCATTTTCTATCTCAATATGCTCCATACCCAAGGCTAAAGCCTGTGCATAATTACCTTCGCCTTCATTTTTTTGTGTCTCTGAGAGCTTTTTTGTGTAGTAGATAAACTGCCATTTTTTTTTCTTGCACATAGCCGCAATAGCAAGCATTGCATTAGATTGTGTTCCGCCGTAAGATATAATGGTATTGTAAGTATTGCTTGAAATGTTTAAAAGAGTGTAGAGTTTTCTATATTTATTGCCGGCAAGATAAGGATCAATAAGATCATCCCGCTTGATGAAAAACTCCCTCTCACCTAAAATAATTTTAGAAAGAGGAGATTTTTGCATGAGCTACTTAATAGCTGCTTTTTTCTGTAATGCATCCATTTTTTTCTTCATTACAGCTTTAAATTTTTCCATTTTTAAACGTTGTTCAATAAAGGCTTTTACCTCATCAAAGCTTCTTGTCATAGATGGTTTTTTATCTTCCACGTAAATAACATGGTATCCAAATTGTGTTTTTACAGGTTTTAGCGTTACTTGACCTTTTTTCATTGAAAATACTTTGTCATTAAATGCAGGAACCATTTGTCCTTTTGAAAAGTATCCTAAATCTCCGCCCTTAGGTCCACTGGGTCCAGTTGACTCTTTTTTAGCAAGCTCAATAAATTTTTCTTTGAGTTTTTCACCGCTTAATGATTTTAACTGAGATATAATTTTTTTTGCTTCATCTTCTGTTTTTACTAAGATATGACGAGCATGCACACTCTCTTTTTCATTAAATTCTTCTTTGTTCTTTTTATAATAATCTTTTAACTCTTTTTGAGAAATTTTAATACTGTCAAGAAGTTTTTTCTGCCAAACCTGAATCGCAAGCTCTTTTTTCATTCTCTGTTCAAGTTTTTTATACTCACTTTTATACTCTTTAGAGTTAATAATACCAGATTTTTTAGCATCATCATAAATTAACTCTTTTCCTATAAGTTGTTGAAGAACCTGTTGTCTAAATGCAGCTTGACGGTCAGCCGGTACTTGGTTAAATCGACCCTGTGTCGCATTCATAAGCTCTGTGTCAACATCTTGTTGTGTGATTGCCTTTCCGTTTACTGTAACTAATGTTTTTGCAGATACGATTGAGCCGGTCAATAGCAATGCAGATAATAACATTGTAACTTTATTCATTATAGTTCCTTATAGATTGATAAGAAGAAGTTTAATAGCAATATATTAATACTTATTAAACAGATTCATTTTCATGTGTTATTTTAAGATATTTGTCTAAAATATATTCTAACTTTTCCCGTGTAAGCGGTTTTGAAAGATAATCATCAAGACCTTCTTTTAAAAGCATCTCTTTGTCCCCTTCCATAGCCATAGCAGTCAAGGCAACAATAGGAGCTTGTGATTTGAGAAGCATCATATCTTTAATCTCTTTTGTCGCAACAATTCCGTTCATATAAGGCATATCTATATCCATAAAAATAATGTCATATTTTTTCTTTGTATACATTTTAACAGCCTCAAGGCCGTTTGATGCAGTAGAAACTTTGATATTGTACTCTTGAAGCAGTATTTTTATGAGGCGCTGGTTAATCAAATTATCTTCCACTACCAAAGCATCAATTTTGTCTTTGATTTTTATTTGATTTTCATCCTCGCTCTCGCTTGTGTATTTAAAACTGTTTGCCATATAAAGATGTTTGGCGACAGAACTTGCCAACAATGGTTTTTGTATCACTTCGTCAACAATATGTGTCATTTTCGTTTGCAGTTTTTCATCTTCTTCTAAAAGAAGAATCACAGGTGCTTTTTTCGTGTAGGTTGCAAGATCAAGCATCCATGAAGAATCATCCTGATTCGCTACAATATAGAGTTCATCTATATCATCATATACATCTTCGTTCAATTCAGAAGACTTGGTTACATCTATAGCAAATGATCGCAGATATATAGTTAGAAAGTTAGCATCATCAACTTTTTCTTTATCTAATAAAAGTACTTTGGCTTTTTTACCCGGCATCATTTTATAATTTTGACCACGTGAAACTTTAAAATTAAGAACAAAATTCACATAAGTACCGCTGCCTATTTCACTGTTTATTCGTAGTTCAGAATCCATCAGTTTTACCAAACCACTTGAAAGACTCAATCCGATTCCGAGTCTTTCATCTGCATGACTCCCCGCTGTAAAAGGCTCATCCATGAGAGCTATCTGCTCCTCAGACATTCCCTGACCATTATCTTTTACGCCAAACCCAATGGTACAAGCTCCACTTTGAAGTCGTTTTAAAAGTTTAACTTCTATAATAACTTTACCGCCATGCGGCGTAAATTTAATTGCATTTTGAATAATAGAACGCATAACCTGCAAGATTTTTTTTGCATCACCTTCTAATTCTTGAGGCAGTTTTGGATCAATAAAACTCATAACCCCAACACCGTTATTGTTAGCTTTATCAAAACATGTATAAATGAGTTTTTCCATTTCAACTAGCAGGTTAAAAGGTTCTAACTCTACTTCAAGACGTCCGCTTTGAAGCTGTGATAAATCTAACAGGGTTTCAATGTTATTCATTAAATTCTTTGAAGAGTAATCAATCATATCAAGATACTCATTTTGATGTTCATCAAGATCAGTAGATTTAAGCAATTCTATAAAACCTAGAATACCGTTCATGGGTGTTCTGAATTCATGCCCTATATTGGCCAAAAATTTTGTTTTTAACTTTTCAACCTCTTTGGTTTGCATTTTTGCTTTTTGTAAATCTGTAATATCTTTTAATTCCAAAATATACAGTTTACTGTTTTTTGAATATTTATGGCATTTGGCTTCAATACTGAGTAATTTTCCCTTTGTATCGGTCATACTCACTCTATAGCCGTCACTTTTATATTTTTTAATATAATCCAGCCAACTTTTGTCAGATTCTGTAAATATTTCTTCACTCTCATTCAAAAATATATCACGAATACTTTCATTTGCTCTTTTAAAATCTTTTATATCATAATAATTCATAGTATTAAAAAAAGTTTTATTAGCACCTATCCACCCCTCGCCATGCAGAAAATAGAGCATCATCGTATCACTGCTGTCAGCCACTTCGGCAAAAAAATCTTTGTCCAACTGTGAGAACAGTGTCTCTTTTTCCCTACTTGCATCATATATATGGACGCTTTTTTGTTTTGAAAATAGTGAAAATATACCCATATTTTTCTCCTATGGTAAGTCATTGCTTTGATTATAACATATAAGTTGCTAAAATACATCTATGAAAAAAGCAACAAAAAAAGAGATACAAGAAATTAAAAAACGCTTTATTGAGCGCTACAGCGATGCAGTGACGGAACTTCACTATAAAAATGCCTATGAACTGGTTATAGCAGTTGCACTCTCAGCACAATGCACTGACAAAAGAGTCAATCTTATTACGCCTGCCCTGTTTGAAAAATATCCGACACCTCAGGATTTAGCTAATGCAGATATTGAGGATGTTAAAAAATTTATTAACACCTGTTCATTCTTTAACAATAAAGCAAAAAATCTTATTGCTATGGCAAAACGTGTTGTAGAAGTTTATAACGGGGAAATCCCTATGAATGAAAAAGACCTGCAGACATTAGCAGGTGTAGGACAAAAAACGGCACATGTTGTGATGATAGAATATACCGGTGCAAATCTTATGGCAGTGGATACTCATGTTTTTCGTGTTGCACACAGACTCGGTCTCAGTGATGATAAAACCGCAAAAGCGACAGAAGCCACTTTGGTAAAAAAATTCAAAACAGACTTACATGTACTCCATCAGGCAATGGTTTTGTTTGGACGATATATATGCACTGCTAAAAATCCAAAGTGCAATGAGTGTTTTTTAACAGAATTTTGCAGAACAAAAGAGAGTTTCAAAGTTTAGGTATGCAAAGTGCTTGGAAGTTATTATGATAAAAATATATTTACTAATTTTACTCACTCTGCTTTTCAGCGGTTGTGTGAACAAACACGGGATTTCTGCAAAATACTACAGTGACTGCAAAGAGTACTATGATTTACAAGGATACTACCACAAAGAGTGTGGTGAAGATGACATCATTACTTATGACACGATGGGAAAAGAGATTAAAAAAGGTGCCAAAAAAGTAAAAAAACTTTTTGTCAAAGAAGAACCGAAAGTACAAAAAAATGTGTGGTAGTTTTTTGTACTTTGTCACGGGCTTCAATCATAAACACTCCCGCTTGCAATAGCATTTATAAGAGTCGCCTCTAATTTTTCTTGACTTTGCATATTGATTATCTGTTTTTTTACTTTTAGTGCCTGATTTAAGACTTGCAAATAGGTATTAAAATCTACATACTGTTTAAGGTAAGCATGTTTGATGGTTATTTCACTTTTTTCATAATCTTTGCGTGCTTTTTCTAAAATCTCAAGTTGTTTTTTTGCATTTTGATAAGCTTGATAATACGCTATATACTCATTTTCTCTTTGTATTTTATACTCAATACTTTGCGTTTTTTTACTCAGAGCTGCTACTTTTAAAGCTTCTGCCTCTTTGAAATTACCACCGTTAAGAGGCATATGCAAAGTTGCACCAAAGGAATGATTATTTCCATATGATGTTGGGTCATCGAGCTTTTGGTAATTAATTGAGAGTTCAACTGTCGGCATATAGGTGTTTTGCAAACCTTTTGAAGTTGCTAGAAGCCTATCAGCATTAAAACTGTTTATCTTTGCATTTGGATTATGTGCTACAAAATCTTTTTCTGTATATAAAATTTCGCTCTGTATGAGAACTGGAATAGCTTCAGAAGGGGCAAAAGAGTGTAACTGCATTTTCATTTTTTTAAGCTCTTGTTCCTGTGAAGCTATCGTTGTCTGCAGCGTTGTAAGTGTGTTTTTAAATCGTAAGATTTCAAATGCTGTGATATCTCCTTTTTGTGCCAATATTTGCAGTTTATTGAAAATCTTCTTTTGTTCATCATAGAAGTCTTGATGTAATTGCAGTTCTTCAGCAGTGCTATTATAAAGTGCTATCATATTTGACAAAGAGATAAAGAGCTTCTCTTTTTTGAGATTGAGCGTACTCTTTTTCATCTGTGTACCTAAACGCAGCGTCTGAATTTTATAGTTGTTTTTTCCAAAGAGATCAAGTGTATCATGAAAGGCAACATCTATCGTGTTAAAACTACCTGCTGTAGTTGGTAAAAATTTTGCGTGTGTTCTTGAGTAGGAAGCATCAGCACTAAAATTTACATATTTGCTGTATGTTACGGCATTTTGAGAAATTTTATTTGCATGTTTATAAAGAGTGTAAGTTTTATCATATTGCAAATGTTGAAGCGCTGCTTTATAAAAATTTGTCATATCTGCGTTTGCACTCAAAGCAATGAGTGAAACTAAAGCTATCTTTTTTATCATTTTTTGTCCTGTTACAGTTGCTTTTCTATTATATCAAAAAGTGTTAAATCTATTAATGCTAAAGTTTTTATCATCATAGAGTTTCTGGATGAAATGAAAATGAAAATGAAAATCTTCTCTCCAGAAAGACAATATCAATTAATTTTCATTTCATTTTTAGAGATTATAATCCCTAATAATACCAGGAGTACAGATATGAAAGAGTTACTAAAAAAATTAACAGATAATCGACGTAAATATCAAAACATACTTATGGATACAATATCATTATTTTCATATAGAGACTAAAGATATAC
>CAZDEM010000011.1:0-18760 GCA_964504315.1 uncultured Sulfurimonas sp. | reverse complement strand
TAACAATGAGTATGAAATTTTGTATAAAGGAAAGGAAAAATTTATATGAATTTATAAACTCTTTGGATGAGACGCAAAGAATAGCGACCATAAAAAACACTAACAATGAGCAAAAATCATTTTTGATTAATATATCTCAAATTAATGAAACTCAGTTTTTGATGAACTTTACAGATGTCACAGAGATAGAAAAACAACGCGAAGAGATTACAAAAAAAGCAAACCATGATACCCTCACGGGGCTTTACAATAGAAATAAGTTTGAAGAGGTGTTTGAGTATGAACTTTCTCAGGTAAAGAGATACGGCTATGAACTCTCTTTAGCCATAGCAGATATAGATCACTTTAAACTTTTTAATGATACCTATGGACATTTGGTTGGTGATGAAGTTTTAAAACTTGTTGCCAATACGCTTACTTCCTGCACCCGTAGGAGTGACACAGTTGCAAGATGGGGCGGTGAAGAATTTGTTATGCTCTTTTCCCAAACCTCTTTTGATGATGCGCTGGTACTTCTTGAAAAATGCAGAAAATTGGTTGAGGATCTTAATTATAAAGAGTATGAAAAAATTACACTGAGCTTTGGTGCTACATGCTATAAAAAGGGTGATACATTGGATTCTATGCTGCAAAGAGCTGATGAAGCTCTATACAGCGCAAAAGAAAACGGAAGAAACAGGGTTGCTGGTAAACAATGAATCAGAAAATAAAATTTTTACTTTTATTTCTTATATTGTTCGCATCTTCGAAATATATAAACGAACTCAATAAAGACCGCTTGATAAAGCGAGAACTCTCCTCTGTTTTGACGCAATTAAAAACAAATTTTAATATAGTCGATGAGACCGACAAAATGGATGCGGAATCAGTGCATGCATTTATATCAAATGACGATAAAGTGTTAACTCTCTTAAGCCAGGCCGTTAATGCAAATGAGGCAAAAAAAAATCTACTCAGACAAGAGTTATATAAACATTTGAACCGGCAGTACCAAGAAATTAGAAAGCGCGGTATTTTACAGGTACAGTTTGTACTGCCCAATAATGTCTCTTTTTTAAGAATGCATAAACCGGACAGATACGGAGATGATTTAACGGGTGTACGTTATACATTTGAGTATGTTAACAAAACACATAAACCGATTTCAGGGTTTGAACAGGGGCGTGTTGTTCATGGTTTTCGTAATGTTTTTCCGCTTTTTAAAGAGGGTAAATATATCTGTGCATATGAAATATCTTTTTCATCAGAATCTTTTCAAGATACACTTTCAAAAGTCAATAAACTTTACACACATTTTTTGGTCAGCAAAAAAATATTTGATGTAAAGCGCTATGAACGTAGTGAATCAACATTTAAATATGAAGAGAGTATAGAATCTGCTGATTATATGCTTTTACATACTGATACTGTACGGCAGAGATATTTGCAATATCTGCAAAAAAACATCATTCAAAAGCATAAAAATTATATAAATGAAAATATGAAAAAGTGTAAGCCCTTTTCTTTATATCAGCAAATTGGCAAAAGTGTCAAAGTTGTTTCTTTTTTACCTGTAAAAGATGTGAAGTCTAAAAAAACGGCGGCATACCTTGTCTCTTATACGGACAATTATAATATAACAGCAATTTTATATAACTCCAAACTTATAACAGTGACTCTGTTTATAGGACTCTTTTTACTTGTTTATCTTTTTTATCTACAGTTTATACGTAAAAAAGCCTTAAAAGAGACGGCGCAGGAACAGCAAAAATTATTGGAACTTTTTGATAAAGGCGATATTGCTCTTTTTAGATGGAGAAATGATATCAATTGGAGTGTGGAGTATGTATCGAATAATGTTTCATCATTAACAGGGCATTTTAAAGAAGAATTTGTAAGTGGTAAAATTGAATATTCTGATTTGATTGATGAAGAAGATTTAAAAAATGCACTTCATGAGCTCGCAGAAGCTTTTGAAAAAAATCTGGATATTTTAAAACATAAACCCTACCAGATACTCACAAAGAATAAAACAAAAAAATGGGTAGAACAAACAACACTTTTCATACGTGATAAAGAAGGAGATGTAACCCATTTTTTAGGCTATTTGATAGACATCAGCAAAAGAAAAAAGCTGGAAATTGAACTCCAAAAATTAAACAAAAATCTCAAACAAGAGATAAACAAGCGTACAAGTGAAATACTGCAAAAAGATAAAATACTTCAAGAACAGGCAAAACTGGCTGCGATGGGAGAGATGGTCGGAGCAATTGCCCATCAGTGGAGACAGCCGCTTAATTCGCTTAATATTAATATCCAGAATCTGGATGATGATTATGCAGAGGGCTTGATAGATGAGCAGTTTATTGATGATTTTATAGCCAAACAGACGCAGACAATTAACTTTATGAGTAAAACTATAGATGATTTTAGAAACTTTTTTAGAGTAGATAAGGTCAAATATGATTTTTGGGTAAAAAAGAGCATTGAGAATACTCTTTCACTAGTGAATGCACAGCTCACAAGCCACAATATACAAACCTCATTGCAGGGAGAGGACTTTATGCTTAATGGTGTTGAAAGTGAATTTCAGCAGGTTATTCTCAACATTATATCCAATGCAAAAGATGCTATTGTACAAAATCATAAAGAATATGGAAAAATAGATATCAAATTAAAAGAGCAGCAGATAATTATTAGTGATAATGCAGGTGGTATATCACAAGAGATAATTTCAAGAATATTTGAACCATATTTTACAACAAAAGAGCAGGGGATGGGTACAGGTGTTGGTCTGTATATGTCAAAGATAATAATTGAGCAGAATATGGGTGGACGTTTACATGTAAGTAATACTAAAGAGGGTGCTGAGTTTATTATAGATTTTAAAAAGAGTGTTTAAAATTCTATAATGAAGTTTGAACCTTTATTAATTTTACTGTTAATGATAAGTTTAAAGTTGTGCAAGTTGATTATATTGTTGACAAGGAACAGACCAAGGCCGAGCGAATTATTCCATCGGTTATTGTGTACCCTGTAAAACTTACTTGTAATGTTTTGTAAATCTTTTTCGCTGATTCCTATACCTGTATCTACAACTTCAAGTGAATTTTTATTTATGTTTACTACGACTTCATCTTCTGAATATTTAAAAGCATTTTCTATTAAGTTTGTAATAACTATACTAAAAAGTGTCGGATCAACGTTTATTTTAAGCTCTTTATCTCCATGGATAATGACTTTTCGGTTTCTGTAGTGTAGTCCCAGATTTTGAGCACATTCTAGCACTAAGTTATATAAGTTTACCTCTCGTGTATTAAGAGCCTGATGCCCGCCGTCGAGCTTCATAGAGAGCCTTAGGGTATCTATAAGCTCACTGAGCTTTGCACCATTTGTATAAATTTTTGTAAGAAATTTTTTCCGTATGCTTGGGTTTATATTTTCATCATCAAGCAGTGTTTGTGAGTAGCCGTTTACAACAGCGATAGGGTTTTTAAACTCATGAGATATTGCAGAAATAATGTCATCTTTTTGTTCATTGAGCTTTTGAAGTTTTTGGGTATATTTTGTTTTTTGTTTTTCTTTTTTTACAAGTATTTGTGAAACTTTTGTAAGCAGGTTTGTTATATGAGAAAATTCTTGAGAAAAATCAGATTTTATGTAGGTATTTTTTTTCTTTTTTGTCAAAGATTTTAAAAAATCGACTATCCTTTTTTTTTCTTTCTGAATTTGTACGTTTATTTTATAAGACATGTAGAGTACTGTAATGAAAAATAGGAGTAAAACCAACGCAATTTTTAACCCAAGGTTTATAATTTCAGCACGTATTCCTTTGGCTTCACGGGCAAGACGTACGTAGATGATCTTACCATCTATTGTGTACTTTCTTGCTACATACTGCAGATCTTTGCCAACAGTGTGCGAGTGACGTATTATGTAGCCGTATTTTTCTTTATTAGCCTGCATAATTTCCGCTCTGTATTTATGGTTGTCCATTGTATGCTTGTCTTTGTCGGATTCTGCTAAGATGTTTCCGTCTTCATCTATAATGGTTAAGCGTAAATGCAGTTGTTTTTTTACTTTTTTCGCAAGTTCATCAAGATTTGTATTTTTGTTGATTGAGAAAGAGACAAGCTCTGTGTCTTGTATAAGTGCTTCTCTTGAAGAGTTGAGATAAAACTCGTATACCCAATAGTAAACTATAGCACCCACAATGATAAAGAGTGCTAAAAAAAGTGCTACGAACTTTTCTAATACTATCTGGTGAAATTTTTTCATTTAGTTGTGGATATTTCCACCGATTTTTATATAAACAAGCAGGTTTGCAACACTGATTGCACGGCTGGCTATTTTTTCACTTTTACGAAGAGCTCTGAGCATTTTATGATATTTTTCAAAAGTATTGGAGCCCTCAGCCTGCTCAACGAGCTTTCTTTCTATCATTTCATACAGGTCATCAGCTTTATTTTCTTCAATAAGTACCTCTTCATACATCTCTTGGAGTTCATCCATGTCATCAATATTTATCATTTTAACGGTTGTTTGAATAGCTTTTACGGTTGAGGTCTGCATAAGTATTGCGTATTCATTAATCTCTTTTACGTCAAGCTCTTTGCAGACATCAGTAAATCCGCGGATAAAACTTCTTGTGTTTGAGCAGGCACGTGCGAGTTCATTGGTGATTTTAAAGTAGGCAACAACCTGTCTTAAATCTCTTGCTTCAGGTGTAAAAAGTGCAAGCACCTTAATGATGGCATTGTCAATCTCATCAGTTTTTGATGTGATGTTTTTGATGCTGTTTCTTGCTTCATTAAACTTTGCTTCATCACAACTTTGCAGTGCTTGAAGAATGAGTGTATTGGCAGTTACAAGACTCTCTCCAATATTTGTAATTTTTTCTCTTATGTCGTCTAGGTTTGTTTTAAATGTCGGTAACATTTGTCCGGCTCCTTAATTTTTTATAATCTATCCAAATCTACCTGTAATGTAGTCTTCAGTTCTTTTCTCTTTCGGATTTAAAAAGATATTTTCAGTTTTATCATATTCTATTAAATCACCAAGATACATAAAAGCTGTGTAGTCGCTGATGCGAGAAGCCTGCTGCATGTTATGCGTAACAATGGCAATACTGACATCTTTTTTCAGTTCCACTATAAGTTCTTCAATCGCACCTGTTGAAATCGGGTCCAGAGCAGAGGTCGGCTCATCAAACAAAAGCACCTCAGGTTTTACTGCAACTGCACGGGCTATACATAAACGCTGTTGTTGCCCGCCTGAGAGTCCCATAGCAGATTTATTCAGTCTGTCATGGACTTCTTTCCATAGAGCTGAGCCTTTAAGTGCTGCTTCCACACGGTCGGCGAGTTCACTTTTGTTTTTAATACCTGCGATTTTTAGCCCATATGCTACATTGTCAAAAATACTCATAGGAAACGGTGTCGGTTTTTGAAAAATCATTCCGACCTGCTGGCGCAGTTTTATAAACTCGTTTTCTTTTTTTATTTCAAGAATATTTTTGTATTTTTGGCTTGCTTCATCAAGCAGTTCAATCTTTCCGTCATATTTATTTCCCGGATAGAGGTCATGGATTCGGTTCATTGAGCGTAAAAGCGTAGATTTACCACAGCCACTGGGACCGATAAGTGCCGTAATTTTATTTTTTTCTATAGGCAGCGTGATATTTTTTAGTGAGGGTTCATCTACCCCCGGATATGTAAAAGAGAATTTTTTAATATTCATTACAGGCATAATTATTCTTTCCTTATTTATGTTTGTTTCTTGTGATAAATCGACCTACCAAGTTGATAATTAAAACCATCATAGTAAGTATGAATGAAGCAGCCCAAGCAAGATCACGGCTTGATTGTTCGGGTTCGTTTGCAAGGTTGTAGATACTGACAGTCAAAGACGGAAAACTTTGTGTTAAGTCCAGACTAAAGTAGTTACTTGTTTCACTTGTAAAGAGCAGTGGTGCAGTTTCGCCTGCAATTCTTGCAAATGCCAAAAGGATACCTGTCATTATTCCGACTTTTGCAGCTTTTATAACGATGTCTAAAATAACACGATATTTTGAAGCACCAAGAGCAATTCCGGCTTCGCGGAGCTCTTTTGGAACAAGTGAAAGCATTGAGTCTGTTGTATTAATGATGATAGGTATCATCATAATAGAAAGTGCTAATATTCCGGCAAAACCGTTTGCTCCGCCAAAAGGTGCAACGGCTATGGCATACACAAAAGCACCGATAACAATAGACGGTGCCGACATCATAATGTCACTGAGGTCTCGGATAAACTCTGCATATTTTCCTCTCCCATATTCTCTAATGTAGATGCCTGCGAGCATTCCAAGAGGTATACCGATAGCACCGGCTAAAAATGCGAGTATAAGCTGTCCTACGATGAGGTTTCTCAGTCCGCCGTCAACCAGGTCATTGACAAAAAGGCTAAAATGCAGTGATGAGAGCCCCTCAATAAAAAGTGTAACAAGTATCCAGCCTAAAAAGCCTAGCCCAAGGAGTGCGGAAAGAACCGACAGTGCTAAAAACATCTTATTTATAAGAAGTCTCATACTTTAACCCTTTTTAAAAAGTAAAATTTAGCAACCGAAATGATAATAAAGCTCATGACAAAGAGTATGAGACCTAAGTAAAACAGGGCACTCTCACCAAGTCCGCTGGCTTCACCAAAGTTTACAGCCATTGCGACAGGGATGGAAATAGTCGGATCCGTAATCTTTTCAGGCATAGAATAAACCGCACCGATAAGAAAAGCAACCGCCATTGTCTCACCCAAAGCACGTCCTAGTGCTAAAATAATCGAACCGATAATACCGACTTTCGAGTAAGGGAAGATAACATCTTTTACTACTTCAAATTTAGTTGCCCCCAAAGCATAAGCAGATTCTTTGAGCACATCAGGTGTTGTGTTCATACTATCACGGGTAATAGCTGCCATAAACGGAAGAATCATAACGCCAAGCACAAGTCCCGCAGTGAGAAGGGACACTTGATAACCGCCAAAAGTATCTGCGATAATCGGTGCAAAATAATAGAGCCCCCACATACCAAAAATAATACTTGGAATCGCAGCCAAAAGCTCAATGGCCATGCCGACAAATTTTGAGACTGTTTTTGATGCGATTTCAGCTAAAAACACAGCAATACCCATAGCAATAGGCAGAGCAAAAAGCAGGGCAATCAGTGTAGAGAGTATTGTTCCGATTATCGGTACAAGTCCGCCGTATATTGTTTTTGTGTTTAAAGAATCTTCATCATCTTCATCAAACATCATATCGTCTTCATCAGCAATTTCATTACTCATTGCAGCCGATGCAGTCGTGTTTGGTGTGTCGATGACAACCTCTTTGTTCCATGTAGGATCAGCAAGAAAATGCAGTCCAAACTCATCAATCGCAGGTTTGGCAGCATTAAACAATGTAATGAATATACCAATCAGAAGAATTAGTACAAGAGAAGCACTTGAAAAAGAGAGCTTTTGAAATATTTTTTCCATGCAAGAAAACCCTAGAATTAAATTAATATGATATTATATAAAAATTTAATTACAAAGAGATTACATCAGGACAATAAATTTATGTCACACGAGAAGTGTGACATAATAAGGAGAGAATGAAATTTGTTTTTGTTAAGGAGTTGAGAACTGAGAAAGGATTATTTAATCCCTTTTTGTTCCCAGTATTTTCTGATTTTGTTAGTTAAGCTGTCCGGTAATGGAACAAAACCTAAACTTTTTGCTATTTCTTGACCATTTTTATATGACCAGTCATAAAATGCCGTTACTTTTTTATCCATTTCAGGTTTTTCTGCAGGAACCAAGATGAATGTAGCCGCTACGATTGGGTAAGAGTCAGCACCGGCAGGGTCGGCAATTACTGAATAAAAATCTTTTTTAGGATCTAAACTCGCTTTTGCAGCCGCTGTTTGAAATGCTTTTAATTCAGGTTTAATGTATTTACCCGCTTTATTTTCAACTGAAGCCATTACAATACCGTTTTTCTGTGCATCAGCATAATCAATATAACCGACAGAGTAAGGAGTCTGCTTAATTAAACTTGCGACACCTGTGTTTTTGTTTCCGCCTATATGCTGACGACCGGGCCAGTTAAGAGATTTCTTAGCACCGTACGTTGTTCTCCACTCTTTAGATACTTTGCTTAAGAAGTATGTATAGTTAAAAGTAGTACCTGAACCGTCTGCACGGTGAACAAAAGTAACTTTTTCATGCGGTAGTTTAATTCCTGCATTTTCAGCTGTAATGAGCTTGTTATCCCAGAATTTTACTTTTCCCTCAGAGATAGCAACGATTGCGCTTCTGCTTAATTTTAAGTTAGATACACCAGGAAGGTTGTAACCCATTGTGATTGCACCGACAACACCAGGAAATTGGTGTAAGTTGAATTTTTTAAGAGTTTTCGGTGATAAAGGCTTATCAGTTCCTGCAAAATCAACTTGTCTTGCTTTTGCATCTTTGATACCTTTAGAAGAACCTTTAGAAATATAGTCAACTTTAATCCCTGTCGCTTTATAGTAAGCTTTTGTCCATTTTTGATAAACACTGTATGGAAAAGAAGCACCGCTTCCTTTGATTACATCGTTTGCACTAAGTCCACCGGCAAGTACTGAAGCAGCAAGAGCGAGTTTGATTACTTTTGTCATTTATTACACCTTTTAAATTTAAGTTGTGAAAGTATAAAGTACTTTGGTTACAAATTGATTACATTCATATTACCTGCTAAAGTTAAAGCAGGCATATAATATTTTAGAATTTTATAATAACATCCAATTGTACGCGTTCATAATCTGCTTCCGGTTTGCCATCTGTTTTACCTGCATAAAGTGTACTGAAAAAGAAATTTCCGGCAAGGTATGTATTTTTGCCAAATTTATATTTTGCTCTAATTGCATGGCCTTTAGCAGCAGTACCGCCACCAAAATTATCAGAGTCACTATGAGCACCCAGTACTGCATCTGCCTGAATATCAGTATAAGAATACTTCACTTGCCAATCATGAATATTTTTTGCTTTACCTACTTTAAATGCCACATCATACCCGAAATTTTTATCACTGGCTGCAGTGTTATATGCCATGTCTGCAGCGAATGCAAGTGGTTTACCAAACACATCTTTAAATTTGAGTTCTGTAAATGCTTCGACAATGTTGTAATCATTTTTAAACACACCATTTACCAAAGTGTTCCCCATGCCTGTATTTTTATTAGTGCCGTAAATAGGTGTATTTCCTTTAACACCGTCGTAGTAATAAATACCTGCACCTAAGTTTAACTGAGAATTTTCTAGTTTCATTTTCTGTACATATTGCGCAAAAAAGAGGTTGATAGTATTTTTTGCAGTAACCTGTTCAGCATATGTTGGCTGATTGACACCTAAGTTAATGATGTGAGAGTCATTTTCATAGTTATAACTTACACCATTGAATGAGATATCATTATCCCAAATAAGTTGTGACTTGATCGGTCTATATATCATATATGGATGTCTTCCAACTTTTAATGTAGAGTCTCCATTTTTATATGTAAAGCCTAAAATATTGACTCTCAGTGATTGCCAAAAGTAATCACTCAAAGCTTTATTATCCAGAAATGTTTGATTACCCGAAGTTGGGTTTGCATATCCACTTCTCATACCAGCGTCAAATTTTAGATTTTTAGTTAAATCAATAGCTGATACTAATCTTAATCTATATCTATTGTGATACGTTGATTTGTTTGTACTTTCAGTTCCATCTTTATAGAAAGTTTCTTTACTTTCATATCTTAATCTCAAATCACCTTTGAAATGAATTCTATCTAGAATGTTTTTTTCTATATTAGAAACCTCTGCCGTTGTTTCTGCATTGATGGCCGTTGTCATAGTTAAAGCAGCTAAAGCTGATAAAACGATTTTTTTCATTTTTGAAGTCCTTTTTTTATATTGCTTTGTATCATAGTTTAATGTTTTTAGTATATTGCAAAGTTGAACCCATAGACAGGAAATTCGAAAAGGTGAACAAACTGATAGAAAACAGTATCTATGAGTGCAAACTTTAAAATATAATGAAATAGTTAGTGTTTAAGAGTGTAGTATGGGAGGTTTAAATAAAGATGAGTTGTTATAATAACTATGTGAATGTAGGGTATATGCTAGTTTTAGATTATATGCACAGAGACTATAAAATGAAAAGTGTTTAATAAGTGAGAATACATTTTTTCCTTCTACATCATTCTCTTGTTCTGTTTCGTTTTCAAGATCTAAATCGAAAACTTTTTCACTGCCTGCATCAAAAAAACTTGTATCTATAGTAGGGCTGGCAAAAAGAAATAAAGAAAAAATAATCATAGTAATACTAAGTAGTTCTTTAATTTTATTTTTTGCCATAACTTTCTTCACTTTTTTCGCCCCCTTTGTAAATTGATATTGGAATAATAGAAAAAGAAGGTTACAGCAAGGTTACAAACTGAGGCTGACTTTGTAATCATTATGTAACCAAGACATTTTATACTTCCGCCGAACAAACGAAAATAAAAAGGAATTCAAAAATGAAAAGAATCGTTTTATCAGCTTTAGCTGCTTTAACTCTAGGCTCGGTTGCTGCAAATGCAGGTGCTACTAAATTATACCAAGACGAAAATGGTCAGGTTTTTACTAAGGCGGGTGAAGGTCGTACTTTAGTTAAAGCACCAACATCAGTTTTTTCTCATGCAGATAAATTGAAGTTTTCTGGTTTAACTTACCTTGGATATGTTTATAATAACTATAAAAGTGGATTGACTAGCAGAGGTCAAAATGGTATATTAGATAGTAATGGGAATCCAGAAAGATTTAAATCCGATGTATCTGATTTTGAAATTCGTCGTGCATATTTTCAATTAAAAGCTTACCTTTTAGATGATCCTAAATCATACTATCGTGTAACATTTGATGTATCTAAAGATGTAACTGGTGATGAAAAAGTTCGTGCAAAATATGCGTATCTTTACCTAAATGCTGTTTTACCTGCAACAGGTGTTGAACTTGGTCTTGTACACCGCCCATGGCATGATTATGAAGAGCATAATGCTTGGTACTATAGAAGTATTTCAAAAGTACTTATAGAAGATAAAGCTCATGGTCCTGACCTTTCAAATTCAGCAGATTTTGGTGTAATGTTTAAAACAAGAACAAAATATTTTGATGCGGACTACGGTCTTTTCAATGGAGAAGGATATCACTCTGTAAGTAATGGAAATGGTATGAGTTTTGAGTGGAGAACAACTGCACACTTACTTGGTGTAGACGGAAAAGACAAGCAAACGAAAAAAACTTACTGGGATGCTTCTTTCTTTGGTCAGTATAATAAAGGGCATAAATCTGTTCTCGTAGGTAGTGTTACAGAACAGCAAGATTTGGTTTTTGGTGGACTTCATACTGTATATAATATGCCATCATTCTTGATAGCAGCTCAGTATGTTAAATCACAAAATACTTCTAATATAGCTAATAATGTATCAAAACAAGCCGGTAAAGGTTACAGCGTAAATGCTGAATATCGTTTAGGTGCAGAAAAACAGTATAGAATTCTTGGTCGTTATGATGCATGGACTCCAGAAGTTGTACCTGCAGGACAAACTTCTACAAAACAAGACAGAGGTTACATTCTAGGTGCAGCATGGAGACAAAACAGCAATGTTGAATGGGTAGCAAATACAATTGTAACTAATAACCAGGCTGGTAGTGCTAAAGAAGTGAACAACGGTATAGCATATATGTTAACAGCGCAAGTGTCATTCTAAACTAAAACACAAATTTCAAATTTCATTTCTCCCTTTTGTTTACATGTAAAGTTTTTAGAGCTTTACATGTACAAACAAAACCTTTTCTCTTTCCCGTAATCAAAGACTTAATACAATGTAAATGCCAATTTGGATAAAATATCAATAATTAACAATTTGGAGATTTTAATGGACGCAGCCAAATATATTTGGATGAACGGAAAATTCGTAGCATGGGACGATGCAAAAGTACATGTACTCACACATACAATTCATTACGGCAATGGTGTAATTGAGGGAACAAAAGCATATAAAACTGACAAAGGATATGCAATATTTCGCTTAAATGATCATACAAAACGACTTAAAGAATCAGCAAAAATGACACTGATAAATATTCCTTATACAGTTGAGGAATTAAACCTTGCTCAAATTGAGTTGGTACGCAAAAATGAGTTTACAGGCGATAATGTCTATCTCCGTCCTTTCTCATTTTTGGGTTACGGTGTTATGGGCCTTTACCATAAAGACGCTCCTGTTGAAACTGCGGTAGCAGCATGGGAATGGGGCGCTTACCTCGGTGAAGAAGGAATGCGCAAAGGAATCCGTTTAAAAATAGTTTCTATGACAAGACCTGCAAATACTTCAAATATGGGTAAAGCAAAAGCTACAGCAAATTACTTAAACTCTCAAATGGCAAAATATGAAGCTATTGACTGTGGATATGATGAAGCACTGCTTTTAGATGATCAAGGGTATGTTGCAGAGGCAAGCGGTGCATCATTTTTTATGATAAAAGACGGTGAAATCATTACACCGCCAAATGATAATGCATTAGCTTCAATTACGCAAAAAACTGTTATTGAAATGGCAGAAGATATGGGTTATAAAGTTACTCGTCGCCGTATAACAAGAGAAGAAGTTTATGTTGCTGATGAAGCATTTTTAACAGGAACAGCGGCAGAAATTACACCTGTTGCTTTGGTAGATGCCAGAGAAATAGGAATCGGTTCTCGCGGAGAGATAACAGCAATTATTCAAAGTGAATATTTTGATATTGTATTTGGTCGTAACAAAAAATACGAGCACTATTTAACTTATATAGATTAAAAAAAAGGGACAAAACTTGAAGGACAATATACTTATGGCATCAGATATGAATGATTATTTTAACAAGAAAAAAAGTGAAGGCGGAGGATTTAACAACTCCAACTCAGGTGGTGGGAACACTCCAAAAGGACCTCAAATGCCGAATATGAATTTTAATTTTGGCGGAGGAAAAGCGGCACTGACATATTTTTTTATTGCTATTGTTGTTATGCTTGTACTGGCAAAACCTTTTATTATTATTCAAGAGGGTGAACGCGGTATTTTAAGTACAAACGGGAAGTATCAGGATCAAGCTTTGCTTCCGGGACTGCATTTTATCGTTCCTGTGATTCAAAAAGTATATACGGTTGATACCAAAGTCCGTATAATTAATTATGCCTCACGTATAGAGACAAACTCTAATGCTTCGGGAATTATTACAAAACCTGCAATTACTATTTTGGACAAACGTGGACTGCCTGTTTCTATCGAACTGACGGTTCAGTACAGATTAAATGCTCAGTTTGCAGCACAGACAATTTCTAACTGGGGATTTAGCTGGGAAGATAAAATTATAAATCCTGTCGTGCGTGATGTTGTTCGTAATGTTATCGGGAAGTATGATGCAGAGTCTATTCCTGTCATGAGAAATACAATTGCAACGGCTGTTGAAATAGGGATTAGAAAGAGTATAAAAAGTTTGAAAAATTCTCCTGTTGTTTTACAGTCTATTCAGCTTCGTGACATTATTTTACCTGCAAAAGTAAAAGATCAAATAGAAAGAGTCCAGCTTGCAAAACAAGAAGTTCAACGTGCAGAACAGGAAGTACAACGTGCTAAACAAGAAGCCTTAAAAAGAGCTGCCCAAGCACAAGGTGTAGCAGATCAAGCAAGAATTGAAGCAAAAGGTAGAGCAGATGCTGTAACTATTGAAGCAGATGCAAATGCAAAAGCGAATGTATTAATAGCGAAATCATTAACACCAAAACTTTTACAACTTGAACAAATGAAAGTTCAAAATAAGTTTAATGATGCATTAAAAGTTAACAGAGATGCGAAAATCTTTTTAACTCCTGGTGGATCAACTCCAAATATTTGGGTAGATACTAAAGATATTAAACAAAGAACGACGGCTAAATAAATATGCAAGAGATAGTAAATAGAGTAGACTGGAAGAAACAAGAGCTTCTTCCGGTCATTATTCAAGACAATACGACTAATGAAGTGCTGATGATGGCTTATATGAATAAAGAAGCCTTAGAACTCTCACTTACAACTAAACTTGCACACTACTTTTCAAGAAGTAAACAACGTATTTGGAAAAAAGGCGAGAGCAGCGGACATACTCAAGAAATTGTATCTTTTTTTATTGACTGTGATAATGATACACTGCTGATAAAAGTAAATCAAAATGGAGTGGCATGTCATACCGGTCGTAAATCATGTTTTTTTACAGAGCTTCAAAGCGGTGAAATCACTTCTGAAGTGGAGGTAAATACTGAAGCTGCTTATGGCGTTATAGATACACTTTATCATACTATACAAGAGCGTAAAAATGCAGATCCAAAAACTTCATGGACAGCAAAACTTTTAAGTAAAGGTGAAAATACAATTTTAAAAAAAGTTGTCGAAGAAGCAGGTGAATACTGTTTTGCACATAAGGATAATGATGAGGGAGAAATGGTGTATGAAGCAGCAGATTTAACTTATCATATGCTTGTAGCACTTGCATCTAAAAATATATCACCAGACAGAATCAAACAAGAACTCGCACGCAGATTTGATATGAGCGGCATAGCTGAAAAAAACGCAAGAAAAGACTAAAGTATTAAAGTATGAAAGAGAAACTATTGGCATTTATTGATGGCTTAATAAGCTATGATTACATACTTTTTGGGGTCTCTTTTATACTTTTTATACTATTTATTATTCTTGCACTGTTACTCAGAAAAAAATTGATTGTAGCATTGTTTTTTATTCTCCTTGGCTTTGCAATACTTGTGCTTGGCCCTACACTTGGTTACATCCAGATGCACAAATATCTTTTTAAAAATTCTGTAGAGCTGCTTTCACAGAAAAAGCTCAATTTTGTGCAGGCTGTGGTTGTTAAGGGGACCATCACAAATGAGTCTAAATTTGATTTTGGAGAGTGTAAAATTACTGCAGAAGTTTATAAGGTAAGTAAAAATAAGTATAAAAATTATCTTCTTAGACTAAAGCCATTCAAAAAGATGTCGATTTTAGAGCAAAATTTGCCAAAAGGGCAAATGAGAGAATTTAAAATTATTATAGAACCGTTTAGATATCAAAAAGACTATAATATATCCTTGGGAGCTAGCTGTAAATGACACTATTTAATTATTGGCACTACATTGTGCTGAGTTTGATTTTTTTGATGCTGGTGGGTGGAATTGTTGCTGCACTTAAGCAGACAAACAAAAAGCTTGTGTATTCTATGGTATTTTCTATTACACTTGTAGCTGTTTTTATGGCTGTTTTTTCTGTTATTATTGTAGATAAGTATACAAAAAAAGTACAACTGAACAAATTACATAATAAAAGACTTTTAAGTACAGAAGAGATCAGCTATTACGGTATTGTAGAAAATGTAGGAAAATTCCCTATAGGAAAAGTTACATTTGAAATAAAACTGGTAAATAAAGGACATGCTACAGGGAATGTAAAAGGTGGAAATTTTTATAAGCCCAGCGGATTTATGGAGTTTTTTTCCGGAGGTTTTGGAATGCTTTCTCATAAACCGCAAACTATTACCAAAAAGTTTGTTGTTGCAAGAAATCTAAAGCCCGGTCAGGCAAAAGATTTTAGAGTATATTTTAGATATCCGCCGTACTTTAGCAGTACTGCAGAATTTGCAAAAGTGTACGGACATTAACCAATTAGTACTTCAGACCGACTTTTTTTAATTGTGCATTAATATTTTTTATCTGTTTGTTTTTGTCTCGGCACCACTGCGGTGCTAAGAGAGAATTATCATCTATGCCTGCAGTAACTCTTTGTACGCTAATCTCTTTTGGCTTCAGAAGCATAGATTTTACGAGTACATCAAGATATTCCTGCTCACTTATCGGGGTAAACTCTCCTCTATTGTATTCGTTTGCCAAAGCAGTACGTTTAACTACATACAGCGGATGATATTTTACAGAGTCTATGCCCCACTCATACGCTGCCTTTGATGTTTCAAGCATCATTTCCTGCGTTTCGCCGGGCAGACCAAAAATAAGATGTCCACAAACATTTAAACCGGCTTCTTTAGATTTTATAATCCACTCTTTTACGTTTGCGCTGTCGTGTCCGCGATTGATTTTTTCTAACGTTTCATCATATACAGATTGAATTCCAAATTCTATCCAAATCTCTTTGTCCGCAGAAAGTTTTGAGAGATACGCGAGTGTTTCGTCCGTAATACTGTCAGAACGGGTACCGATGCTTAAGCCGATAACATCAGGAAATGAGAGGGCTTTGTCATATAAAGCTTTGAGCGTCTCAAAGGGCGCGTATGTATTGGTAAAAGATTGAAAATAGACTAAGAATTTTTGGGCACCATACTCTTTTGCCTGACGTTTTGATATGGCATCAAATTGAAGTTCAAGCTGTTTGAGCTGTTTATCCAAAAAGGGATTTTCCTCTGAATTGAGATTGAGATGAAAGCTTTTAAGCTCCTGCACTGCATCTGTACTCGCTGAAAAAGAATCATTTTCACAAAAGGTACAACCGCCTTTTGCAACCGTTCCGTCAATATTTGGGCAGGTAAAACCGGAGATATTTATACCAACTTTGTAAACCTTTGCCCCAAATTTATTTTTTAAATAATTTCCGTAAGTGTATACCTGTTTCATTAAACGATATATTTTCCGGTAAAGCAGGCAGTACAGTATGTGTCATCAGTTGCATTCACACTTCTTAAAAGTGATGCTTCATCCAGGTATGCTAAAGAATCCGCTTCAATGTAGTCACAAATCTCCTGTACGCCCATATTCGCCGCAATCAAATTTTCTTTACTCGGTGTATCAACGCCGTAAAAACAAGGGTCGGTCGTCGGAGGAGAAGAGACTCTCATATGCACTTCACTCGCACCTGCTTCTTTGAGCATTCTGATTATTCTTCTTGATGTTGTACCACGTACTATCGAATCATCTATAACAATGACTTTTTTGCCTTTGATAATGTCTGTCATAGGTGAAAGTTTCATTTTTACTTTTAAATCACGCATCTCTTGAGTAGGTTCTATAAAAGTACGTCCTATATAATGGTTTCTCATAATGCCCATTTCATAGGGAATGCCACTCTCTTGTGCATAACCGATTGCAGCAGGAACACCGCCATCAGGTACTGGAACGACTAAGTCAGCTTCTACAGGTTGAATTTTTGCCAACTCTTTTCCCATATTTTTTCTTGATTCATATACGGACTGTCCAAATACCGAAGAATCGGGACGTGCAAAATAGACATATTCAAAAATACAGTGCTTAGGAGTCGGCTCGTAAATTTTAATACTTTGCGGTGCTTTTCCTTCTTCGAATATTAGAAGCTCTCCGGGTTCAACATCACGTACAAAAGTCGCACCGACAAGGTCAAAAGCACATGTTTCACTTGCAACAATATAGCCGCCGTTTGGTAAACGTCCAAGACTTAAAGGACGGAAGCCAAAACGGTCACGCATCGCAAACATTTTTGTTCTGCTTAAAAATACAAGAGAAAAAGCTCCCTCTATTTTTTGTACGGCATCTATGATTCGCTCAAGCAGTTTATCCTGCTCACTTTTTGCTATAAGGTGAATGAGGTTTTCAGTGTCCATAAAGGTTTGAAAAATCGCACCGCGTTTTATCAGTCTGGCTCTTACCTCTTCTGCATTTGTAAGATTTCCGTTGTGAACAATTGCCATTTCACCTAAATCATATCTTGCAAATACGGGCTGGGCATCAAGGATGGAATCATTCCCTGCTGTAGAGTAACGGGTATGACCTATGGCACTTGAACCGCTTAAAGTAGAAAGTTTTTCTTCATTAAATACACTCATTACAAGCCCGCGGTCTTTGATAGTATGGAGTTTTTCTCCATCAGAAGAGCTGATACCAGCTGCTTCTTGTCCACGATGCTGTAAAGAATGAAGAGAAAAATAGGCTAACTTTGAAGCCTCTTCATGACCAAAAATCCCAACAACAGCACACTTCTCATTCATATTTTCGCGCAAATTTTTTCCTTAGCATAATAATAATGCAATTATACTCAAAATATCTATAAATATTCTCAAAGCTATCTTAATTAATATATATAATTTATTTTCAAAGTGGAACTGTTTTTGCTATTTATCTGGCACTTACTATAAATTTTCCATAAAAGGTAGGACGTATGGAAATTGTTTTGCGCAATAATCTTATTCTTATCACAACCGGGTTTAAAACTTTAAATGCTAGTTGGATGATAGAGTTTTTAAATCACCACTCCCGTGGGATGCTGTTTTTACCCAAATCTGTGCTTGTATTTCAAAACAAATCACTCACAAGAATCAGAGAGAATTTCATAAAAGAGTTAAGTGAATACCATGCAAAGACACATGATTTTAACCATGAATTTTTTCTGCGTTCAATGTTAAAGTTTGGAAACCAGCCTATTAAAATTGAACTCGATAAGCTTGAAGAACCTGAAAATATTCAAGTGCATTTGTATGCATATGATAAAAATACAGTGCTCATTTCCTTAGACAGTCCAAATTCATGGGTTCTTAACTATATGCGTTCACAGCTTGAAGTTTATGTTGAGAGGGGCACTGATGTTTCTTTGGTTATTGATGTAAGTGATTTTAAAGCAAAAGCGAGACTTGAAAGAGCCCTGAATAAACGTCATATTTTACATTACCAAATTCAATATACTTATGATAATCATTTTATGTCAAAACTCTATTC
>CAZDEM010000010.1:0-18805 GCA_964504315.1 uncultured Sulfurimonas sp. | reverse complement strand
GTCTTCGTGTAGACTTCTCTAAAACTCCTCAAGAAATTGAAGTACCAAATTTACTCCAACTGCAACAAAGTTCATATGACACATTTTTGATGTTACATGCAAAAGACAGAAGCCAAAGCGGCATTGAAAAAGTATTTCAATCAGTATTTCCTATTCATGATGCACAAAACAGATTAACTGTTGAGTATATTGAGTCAGAAGTAACAAATCCAAAATATACAGTTCGTGAGTGTATGGAGAGAGGGCTTACATATGCAGTAAGTCTTAGAATGAAAACTCGTCTTATCTTATGGGAAAGAGATGAAAATACAAAAGAAAAGCTTGGTGTAGCAGATATTAAGGAACAAAGTATATTTGTTCGTGATATTCCATTAATGACAGAAAGAACATCATTTATAATCAATGGTGTTGAACGTGTTGTTGTAAATCAACTTCACCGCTCACCGGGTGTTATTTTCAAAGAAGAAGAATCTTCTACAGCAGGAAATAAACTGATCTATACTGGTCAAATCATTCCAGACCGCGGTTCATGGTTGTATTTTGAATATGATCCTAAAGATATTCTTTACATGAGAATTAACAAACGCCGTAAAGTGCCTGTAACAATAATGTTCCGTGCTTTAGGCTATTCTAAACAAGATATTTTAAAACTGTTTTACCCAATTCAGACAATAAAAATACATGATAATATGTTCTCTATAGATTTCAACCCTAAAGATTATGCGTCACGTATCTCTTATGATTTGATTGATATGAATGACAAAGTACTAGTATCTTCAGGAAAAAGACTCTCATCTAAAAAAGCACAAAAGCTTTTAGATGACGGTGTAAAAGAAGTTCAATATCCACTAGAAATACTTTTAGAAAGATATCTTGCTGAATCGATTATTGACCCTGAAACCGGTGAAGTTCTTTTTGATACAATGACTCATATTGATGAGACTAAATTAAAGAAAATGGCTGAAATTGGTGTTACTGAGTTTAAAATTGCAAATGATATAGCAGAAGGTGTTGACAGCTCTATAATCAATGCATTCAATGCTGATGCAGATTCACTCAAACTTTTAAAGCAAACAGAAGAAATTGAAGATGAAAATGACTTAGCTGCGATTCGTATTTATAAAGTTATGCGTCCAGGCGAGCCTGTAACCAAAGAGGCTGCAAAAATATTTGTAAATCAGCTATTCTTTGATCCTGAAAGATACGATTTGACTCAGGTTGGTCGTATGAAAATGAATCATAAGTTAGGAATGAATATTCCGGAATATGTAACAGTTTTAACACATGAAGATATTATTGAATCTGTGAAATATGTTATAAAAGTTAAAAACGGTCAGGGACACTTAGATGATAGAGATCACTTAGGTAACCGTCGTATACGTTCTATCGGTGAGCTTTTAGGAAACGAGTTACACAATGGTCTTGTAAAAATGCAAAAAGCGATTCGTGACAAACTCTCTACTATGAGCGGACCTATGAATGAGCTTATGCCGCATGATCTAATTAACTCTAAAATGATTACGTCTACAATTATGGAATTCTTTTCAGGCGGGCAGCTTTCTCAGTTTATGGATCAGACAAATCCACTCTCAGAAGTAACACATAAACGTCGTTTATCTGCGCTTGGTGAAGGTGGTCTTGTTAAAGAACGTGCCGGATTTGAAGTACGTGACGTTCACCCGACTCACTATGGTAGAATCTGTCCTATTGAGACTCCAGAGGGTCAAAATATTGGTCTTATCAATACTTTGGCTATGTATGCAAAAGTAAATGAGCACGGTTTCATTGAAGCACCATACAAAGTTATGAAAGACGGAAAAGTAACACATGAGATTGTTTACCTCACTGCAACGCAGGAAGAGGGTAAAATGATTGCCGCTGCTTCAAATAAACTGGATGAAAACGGTCAGTTTATTGAAGATTTGATTGCTGTAAGACAAGATGGAGAGATTCTTCTAAGAGATCCGAAAGAGTGTGAATATGCTGACCTTTCTTCCCAAATGGTTGTAGGTGTTGCTGCATCACTTATTCCATTCTTGGAACATGATGATGCCAACCGTGCACTTATGGGATCAAATATGCAGCGCCAGGCTGTACCATTACTTCGTGCAAATGCACCGATGGTAGGAACAGGTGTTGAAAAACTTGTTGCCCGTGATGCATGGGAATGTGTAAAAGCAAAACGTGCAGGTAAAATAGAAAAAGTTGATGGAAAACACATCTATGTAATGGGTGAAGAAGATGGAGAAATCTTTATAGATTATTATCCATTGCAAAAAAATCTTCGTACCAACCAAAACACTTCTTTCACACAAAAACCGATTGTAAAAATCGGTGAAATGGTGGAGAAAAATCAAATTATTGCTGATGGTCCGAATATGGATCAAGGTGAACTCGCACTTGGTGTCAATGCAATGGTTGCCTTTATGCCGTGGAACGGGTATAACTTTGAGGATGCTATTGTAATCTCAGAGCGTTTGATCCGCCAAGATGCATTTACTTCAGTACATATTTATGAAAAAGAAGTCGAAGCTCGTGAATTGAAGCATGGTGTCGAAGAGATTACTCGTGATATTCCAAATGTTCGTGATGATGAATTGGCTCATTTAGATGAAAGCGGTATTGTTAAAATCGGTACAACTGTAAGCGGCGGTATGATTTTAGTAGGGAAAGTTTCTCCAAAGGGTGAAGTCAAACCAACTCCTGAAGAGCGTCTTTTACGTGCAATTTTTGGTGAAAAAGCTGGACATGTTGTCAATAAATCACTCTACTGCCCACCGTCAATGGAGGGTGTTGTTGTAGATATTAAAGTATTTACGAAAAAAGGTTATGACAAAGATCCTCGTGCATTGGAACTTGAAAAAGAGGAAAGAGATCATTTAGAACGTGAGCATTATGACAGACTTATCATGATTGATAAAGAAGAGATGCTTCGTGTTACAAAACTTTTAACGCGTGAACCATTACAAAGTGACATTAAAATAGGTGATACTGAGTATAAAGCAGGAGACACAATTAACGGAAACGATTTAAATGAAGTTAATCGTTTCGCTATGAATGCGATTGTTAAATCTTTTTCACAAGAGATTCAAGATGAGTACAACAAAACAAAAAATCATTTCCAAAAGCAAAAAAGAGTTTTTAGAGATGAACATGAAGAAAAATTAACGATTTTAGAAAAAGATGACATCTTACCAAACGGTGTAGTGAAGTATGTAAAAATTTATATCGCTACAAAACGTCACCTCAAAGTCGGTGATAAAATGGCAGGTCGTCACGGAAATAAAGGTATCGTTTCAAATATTGTTCCGGAAGTTGATATGCCGTATATGGAAGATGGACGTTCTGTGGATGTATGTCTGAATCCACTTGGTGTACCTTCTCGTATGAATATCGGTCAGATTTTGGAGATGCACCTTGGGTTTGCAGGACGCGAACTCGGTAATCAGATTCAAGAACAGTTTGAAACAAAACAAAAAGATTTTATAGATAACCTTCGTGCTAAAATGATTGAAATTGCTGATGTTGCGGGTATGATGAACGCATCTGAAGTTATTGGCAAAATGAGCGATGATGAGTTCTTGGTACATGCAAGAGACTGGGCAAAAGGTGTGAAATTTGCGGCTCCGATTTTTGAGGGTACAAATGCAGAGGAGTTTGAAAAACTTTATAAACTTGCAAATATGGCACAAGACGGTAAAGTGGTACTTTATGACGGGAAAACAGGTGAAAAAATCAAGGAGCGTGTAAATGTTGGTTACATGTATATCTTGAAACTGCATCACCTGGTTGATGAAAAAATTCATGCACGTTCAACTGGACCGTACTCACTTGTTACACAACAACCGGTCGGTGGTAAAGCACTCTTTGGTGGACAGCGGTTCGGTGAGATGGAAGTGTGGGCACTTGAAGCATATGGTGCATCTGCGGTTCTTAAAGAGATGTTGACTATCAAATCAGATGATGTTGATGGTCGTGTTCGTGCGTATAAAGCACTTACAAAAGGTGAGTTGGTACCGGAATCTGGTATTCCAGAAACACTATTTGTATTAACAAAAGAGCTTCAAGCATTGGCTCTTGATGTAGAGATTATGGACGAGGTAGAAGACGATGAGTAAATTAGTACCAGTAGAAGTAACAGAAGAGTGTAGACCAAAAGATATTAAACAATTGCAATTTCGCCTTGCATCACCTGAAAAGGTTATGTCTTGGAGTCATGGTGAAGTTAAAAAACCTGAAACTATCAATTATCGTACATTAAAACCGGAGCGAGACGGACTGTTTTGTGCAAAAATATTTGGACCTGTAAGAGATTATGAGTGTCTTTGTGGAAAATACAAAAAAATGCGTTACAAAGGTGTGGTTTGTGAGAAGTGTGGTGTTGAAGTAACATCTACAAAAGTACGCCGTACCAGAATGGGTCATATCGAACTTGTAACACCAGTTGCACATATTTGGTATGTAAGCTCACTTCCTTCAAGAATAGGTACTCTTCTTGGTATTAAAATGAAAGATTTAGAGCGTGTACTTTACTATGAAGCATATATAGTTGAGAGTGGTGGTGAAGCATATTATGATGCTGAAGCAAAAACTCCGGTACTTAAATACGATGTTTTAAATGAAGAGCAGTACCGTACTCTTGTTCAAAGATTTGATGCACTTGGCTTTAAAGCTCGTATGGGTGGTGAAGTTATTCGTGATTTACTTGATTCTATTGATTTGGTTGATCTGTTTACGAACTTAAAAGAAGCTATCGGTGAAACGAAATCTGAAGCGAAGAAAAAGACTATTAACAAGCGTTTAAAAGTTATTGAGTCATTTTTAAACTCTGGAAATAATCCTGCATGGATGATGCTTACAGTTTTACCTGTTCTTCCACCTGATTTACGTCCTCTTGTATCTTTGGATGGAGGTAAATTTGCGGTTTCTGATGTCAATGATTTATATCGTCGTGTTATTAACCGTAACCAGCGTTTAAAACGTCTTGTAGAACTTGAAGCACCTGAAATTATTGTAAGAAATGAAAAGCGTATGCTTCAAGAGTCAGTAGATGCACTTTTTGACAATGGCCGTCGTGCAAATGCTGTAAAAGGAGCGAACAAACGTCCGCTTAAATCTTTAAGTGAAATTATCAAAGGTAAACAGGGACGTTTCCGTCAAAACTTACTTGGTAAGCGTGTTGACTTCTCCGGCCGTTCTGTAATTGTTGTCGGTCCATCTTTAAGAATGGATGAGTGTGGTCTTCCTAAGAAAATGGCGTTAGAACTTTTCAAGCCGCATTTGATTGCGAAACTTGAAGACAAAGGCTACGCAACAACTGTTAAAGCTGCTAAGAAAATGATTGAGGCTAAAACGAATGAAGTTTGGGAGTGTTTGGCTGAGATTGTTGACGGGTACCCGATTATGCTTAACCGTGCACCGACACTTCACAAGCTTTCTATTCAAGCATTCCACCCTAAACTTATTGACGGAAAAGCTATTCAACTTCACCCGTTAGTTTGTGCGGCATTCAATGCCGATTTTGATGGGGATCAAATGGCTGTTCACGTACCGCTTTCATCAGCAGCAATTGCTGAAGCAAAGGTATTGATGCTTGCATCTATGAATATCTTACTTCCGGCATCTGGTAAAGCAATCGCGACACCTTCTCAGGATATGGTACTTGGTATCTATTATATATCATTGGAGAAAAACGGTGTTCAAGGTTCTAATAAACTATTCGCCAATGTAGATGAGATTAGAATTGCATTGGAACACAAAGCACTTGACTTACATGCAAAAGTGAGAACACGTGTTGATGGGCGTATTATTCATACAACTGCCGGACGTTTGCTTATCAAAGCAGTTCTGCCTGATTTTGTACCGGCTGAGCTTTGGAATAAAGTTATGAAGAAAAAAGTGATTAATGAAATTGTTGATTATGTGCAAAAACATGGTGGTATCGGCGTTACAGCATCTTTTCTTGACCGTCTCAAAGATTTAGGTTTCAAACATGCGACAGAAGCCGGTGTTTCAATTTCAGCTGATGATATTCGTGTACCGGATATGAAACCTGCAAAAATTGCTGAGAGTAAAGCAAGAGTTATTGAGATTCAAAAGCAGTTTGAAGCCGGACTTTTAACTGAGCAGGAACGTTACAATAAAATTATCGATGTTTGGACAGATACGAATAATACACTTGCAGCAGAGATGATGCAGCTGGTTCAGACTGATAAAGACGGATTTAACTCTATTCATATGATGGCTGATTCCGGGGCTCGTGGCTCTGCAGCACAGATTCGTCAGCTTGCAGGTATGCGTGGTCTTATGGCAAAACCTTCGGGTGATATTATTGAAACGCCGATTATCTCTAACTTTAAAGAGGGTCTGAACGTAATCGAGTACTTTATTTCAACACACGGTGCGCGTAAAGGTCTTGCCGATACTGCACTTAAAACAGCAAATGCGGGTTATTTGACTCGTAAACTTGTTGATGTTGCACAGAACGTTAAGATTGTTGAGCATGACTGTCATACGCACGAAGGTATTGAAATTTCAGATATTCAGGATCAAAATACATTGATTGAATCATTGGAAGACAGACTTAACGGCCGTGTACTTGCTGATGATGTTATTGACCCGATTTCAAATGAAATTTTATATGCAGAAGGAACACTTCTTGATGAAGTTTCTGCAAAAGTAATTGCTGAATCAGGCATCAAAACAGCAGTAATCAGAACACCGACTACATGTAAAAGTGCAGAGGGTGTATGTGCATTATGTTATGGCGTAAACCTTGCAACAGGACACATTGTTCGTCCCGGTGAAGCTGTCGGAATTGTTGCGGCTCAGTCAATCGGTGAACCTGGTACGCAGCTTACATTGAGAACATTCCACGTTGGTGGAACTGCATCATCTACTGCACAAGAGCGTCAGGTTATTGCAGAAAAAGAAGGGTTTATCCGTTATTATAACTTGAAAACTTATAAAAACAAAGAGGGTAAAAATATTGTTGCAAACCGTCGCAATGCAGGTATATTATTGGTTGAACCAAAAATAAAAGCACCGTTTGCGGGAACAATTGAGATTCAAACGATTCATGATGAAGTTATTATCAGCGTAAAATCTGATGAAGAAACTGTACGTTACTCATTACGTAAAATAGAAATTGCTAAACCGAATGAACTTGCAGGTGTCAGTGGGCAGATTGAAGGGAAATACTACTTCCCGCATAAAAACGGTGAAAAAGTTGAAGCACTCGATTCTATTGTTGAAACAATCAAAGATGGATGGAATGTACCGAGTCGTATTCCATATGCATCAGAACTCTTAGTCGATGACGGTGCTCCGGTAACGAAAAAACTTCTTGCAAAAGAAGAGGGTACCGTAAAGTACTTCCTGCTCAAAGGTGATTATTTAGAAAGATTTGAAGGATTGAAATCCGGATATGAAGTTGTAGAAAAAGGTCTTTTTGCAGCTGTAATTGATGCAAATAACCGTGAGGGAGTTCGTCACTATATCGCACGTGGTTCCGTTATTGTTACTGATGATAATGAAAGTGTTGACAGAGATACTGTTATTGCAAAATCTTCATCAGATGAATCAGTTGTAATAGCCGAATGGGATCCATATTCTAATCCAATTATCTCTGAGGCAAATGGTGTTGTAAAATATGAAGACATTATTGTCGGTACAACGGCAAGTGAACAGCTTGATGAATTGACAGGTAAAACACGTCTTATGATTAATGATCACATATCTTCAGAGTATAAGCCTGCAATCGTGCTGGCAACAGAAGACGGTGAGCTTTTACGTTATGCGATTGAACCGAAATCATCTGTATATGTTGCAGACGGTGCTGAAGTGAAAGTTGCCGACATTTTGGCAAAAACACCAAAAGCATTACAAAAATCATCAGATATTACAGGGGGTCTTCCACGTGTATCTGAACTTTTTGAAGGTCGTCGTCCTAAAGCAACTGCACTTATTTCTGAAATTGACGGTGTAGTAAGCTTTGGTAAACCTCTACGTGGAAAAGTAAGAATTATTGTAAGTAATGCTGAAAATGGCATAGTCAAAGAGTATTTTGTAGATAAATCGCATGAGCCGGTTGTAAATCCTGGTGATTTCGTGCATGCTGGTGAAAGACTTACAACAGGTATTTTATCTTCACATGAACTTTTACGTATTATGGGTGTGAAAGCGCTTTATAATTATCTTGTGAGTGAAGTACAGCAAGTATATCGTTCTCAAGGGGTTAATATTGCCGATAAGCATATTGAAGTAATTTTTACTCAGATGCTTCGTCAGATTAAAATTGTTAAATCAGGTGATACAAAATTTATAGAGGGAGATTTGATTTCTAAAGTAAAATTTGCTCAAGAAAATGAAAAAATCATGCGTCTTGGCGGTCGTCCTGCGATTGCTGAACCATTTTTGGTTGGTATTACACGTGCGGCGGTTTCAGCTGACTCTATCATCTCAGCTGCATCATTCCAAGATACAACGAAAGTATTAACAGAAGCCGCAGTATCAGCAAAAGTTGATAATCTAGAGAACCTGAAAGAAAATGTTATTATCGGTCGTACTATTCCTGTTGGAACTGGTATCTATAAAGATCAAAATCTAGAATTTGTAAGTGAAGAAGAGTAAGGTCATTTTTTATATTCAGAATATGAGCAAAGCCCATATTCTGATCACTGCGTTCGGCACTAAAGCTAGCCTCTTTACAAGAGCCAGAGTTTTTTTACATTAGTAATATACACACAAATCTAATATCCACTTTAATAATTTCTTAAAATAAGCTAACTTTAATTACAATTTCTGTATTATTTCGTGTCTATAACTCTCTAAAATTTTTAGTGAGTTTTATTCTACTGGAAAATTTAAGTAAAAAGGAATTGTATGCCTACAATCAATCAATTGATTCGTAAAGAGCGTAAACGTGTGATTAAAAAATCAAAATCACCAGCTCTTGACTCATGTCCACAGCGTCGTGGTGTATGTACTCGTGTTTACACAACTACACCTAAAAAACCTAACTCGGCTTTAAGAAAAGTTGCGAAAGTTAGATTAACTTCAGGTTTTGAAGTTATTTCATATATCGGTGGTGAAGGTCACAACCTTCAAGAACACTCAATCGTACTTGTACGTGGCGGTCGTATTAAAGATTTACCTGGTGTGAAGTATCACATCGTTCGTGGTGCACTTGATACTGCTGGTGTTGCAAACAGAACTGTTGCTCGTTCTAAATACGGAACTAAAAAGCCTAAAAAATAATTTTAGATTATTTTTTTAATATATATTCAATAGCTACAGGATTGACCTTTAGTGGTTAATTTTGAGTAAATTTGAAGAATACAAATTGAAGTAAGGAAAATTACAAATGAGAAGAAGAAAAGCTCCCGTTCGTGAAATTATGCCAGATCCGGTTTATGGAAGCAAAATTTTAACGAAATTTATAAATAAAATCATGTTAGATGGTAAGAAATCTACAGCTGAAAAAATTATCTACAGTGCAATGGATATCATTGGTTCTCGTGGAGAAAAATCAGGAATAGATACATTTAATGAAGCTATTGATAACATTAAACCTATTATAGAGGTTAAAAGTCGCCGTGTTGGTGGTGCTACTTATCAAGTTCCAGTAGAAGTACGCCCAGTGCGTCAACAATCTCTTGCTATTAGATGGTTGGTTGATGCAGCTCGCAAACGTAATGAAAGAACTATGGCTGAGAGATTGGCAAATGAATTTATGGATGCTGCATCAGATAAAGGTTCAGCATTTAAGAAAAAAGAAGATACTTATAAAATGGCAGAAGCTAATAAAGCATTTGCTCATTATAGATGGTAATAGGATAACATATGCCAAGAAGTCATAAATTAGAAGATGTAAGAAACATCGGTATTGCTGCTCACATTGATGCAGGTAAAACAACAACAACAGAAAGAATTCTTTTCTATACTGGTGTTGAGCATAAAATCGGTGAGGTTCATGATGGTGCTGCTACTATGGACTGGATGGAACAAGAGCAAGAACGTGGTATTACAATTACTTCTGCTGCAACAACTTGTGAATGGCAAGGAAAACAGATAAATATCATCGATACTCCGGGCCACGTTGACTTTACTATTGAAGTTGAACGTTCTATGCGTGTACTTGATGGTGCTGTATCAGTATTCTGTGCTGTTGGTGGGGTTCAACCACAATCAGAAACAGTTTGGAGACAACGTAACCGTTATAAAGTTCCATCTATTGTTTTTGTTAACAAAATGGATAGAACCGGTGCAGACTTCTATGAAGTTGAGCGTCAAATTCGTGATCGTCTCAAAGGTAATCCAATGCCTTTTCAGTTACCTATCGGTGCTGAAGACAAATTCGAAGGTGTAGTTGACTTAGTACAGATGAAAGAAATTGTATGGGATGAAGATGCTGCAATGGGTTCTAACTACCATGTGCAAGAGATTCGTCCTGAACTACAAGAAATTTCTGATGAGTACAGAGAAAAAATGCTTGAGACTTTAGCTGAAGTTGAAGGAAATGATGAATTTGCGGAAAAATTCTTAGACGGTGAAGAGATTTCACAAGAAGAGATTAAAGCTGCTATTAAATCTGCAACAATCGGTATGGCTGTTGTTCCAATGACTCCGGGTACTGCATTTAAAAACAAAGGTGTTCAGACTTTACTTGACGCTGTTGTTGATTATTTACCTTCACCGGTTGAAGCACCGCCAATCATGGGTACTATGATGGATGATGAAGAGGTTGAAGTTGTAGTTGAATCAACTGACAACGGACCTTTTGCTTCACTTGCATTTAAAATTATGACTGACCCGTTTGTTGGTGTTCTTACTTTTATTCGTGTATACCGTGGTTCATTAGAGTCAGGTTCTTATGTTCATAATACAACAAAAGATAAAAAAGAACGTGTTGGCCGTATCTTGAAAATGCATGCTATTAAGCGTGAAGAGATTAAAGAAATTTACGCTGGTGAAATCGGTGCAGTTGTTGGTCTTAAATCAACGACTACAGGAGATACTTTATGTGATCCTGCTGAGAAAGTTGTACTTGAACGTATGGACTTCCCTGAGCCGGTTATCTCTGTTGCGGTTGAGCCAAAAACAAAAGCTGACCAAGAAAAAATGGGTATCGCACTAGGAAAACTGGCTGCTGAAGATCCATCATTTAGAGTACATACTGATGATGAAACGGGTCAGACTATTATCTCCGGTATGGGTGAGTTACACCTTGAGATTCTTGTTGATCGCATGAAACGTGAGTTCAAAGTTGAAGCAGAAGTTGGTGCTCCACAGGTTTCTTACCGTGAAACGATTAAAAAAGAAGTTAATCAAGAATATAAATACGCAAAACAATCTGGTGGACGTGGTCAATTTGGTCACGTATTCCTTAAAGTTAAACCGGGTGAAGCTGATACTGGTTTTGTATTTAAGAATGAAATCAAAGGTGGATCAGTTCCAAGAGAATATATTCCTGCAGTTGAGAAAGGTTGTGAAGAAGCTATGTCTAATGGTGTTCTTGCAGGTTATCCAATGGAAGATATTGAAGTTACATTATATGATGGTTCTTACCATGATGTGGATTCAAACGAAATGGCATTTAAACTTGCTGCATCAATGGGATTCAAAGAAGCTTGTCGTAAAGCAGACGCTGCAATACTTGAGCCGATGATGAAAGTTGAAGTTGAAGTTCCTGAAGATTATATGGGTGACGTTATCGGTGACCTTAACCGTCGTCGTGGACAAGTAAACAACATGGGTGACAGAGCAGGAAACAAAATTGTTGATGCTTTCGTTCCTCTTGCTGAAATGTTCGGTTATTCAACTGACCTTCGTTCTGCAACTCAAGGGCGTGCTACCTACGCAATGGAATTTGATCACTACGAAGAAGTTCCAAGAAATGTAGCTGAAGAAATTCAGAAAAAACGTAACGGTTAATAACCTCGTTATAAACTTTTACTCTCCATGCACTCTCATTTGAGAGAGTGCATTTTCTTCTTTTAAAAATCAAAATTCTGTTATAATAATAAAAATTTTTATCAGGCTATAATAATGTACAAAATATTTCTGTTTTTCCTACTAAATATTGCTCTTTATGCACAAAATCCAAAAGCTTTCTCTACCCTTGGCGATATTATATATAACAATGTGGATAAAATTCAAAAACTAGAAAATATAGATGACTACGAGGTCTATAAAAAGAAGATTAAAGAGTATATTTCTGATGTCAAAAAGCTTAAAAAAAATGGTTTTGCACTTGATGAGGGTGCAAATACTAATAAAATGCAATATTTGAATAAGTTGAGAAAACTCTCGCAAACAAATGATTTTTTTGTAAGATCTGCAAAAAGAAATTTGGATCTGGCAATTGAAAATGAAAATTCAAAGCTCTTTACGCAGTTAATCAATACCGGTCTTATTGATGAAAAAAAGAGTAAAAATAAAATAATTGATTATTATTTTGCGCATTCCAATGAAGTGAGTGCAACAGGACTGATACAGAAATATTTAGATAATGACAAAAAACTAAGAGCAAAAAAAGAGTATAAAAAGAGTTTGCTAAACAGTAAAAAATTACGAGAATTAGAGAAAATTAGAAGAATCAGAAAAAATGATAAACTTGAACAGGAAAAACTTGAACAACAACTCAATCAAGAAGTACAAAAGAAAAAATTAGAGATTAGGCAAGAGCAAAAAAAAGAACTCTCTAAGACCATATAAACTTTTCGTGCTCATTTGGTCTGCCTTGAAGGGTGACATAAGGCGTGTACTCTGATTTATATGAGAGAGAAGGACAACCCTCTACATAATAGCCCAAATAGATCCATTTTTTATTTGCACTTTTTGCAAATTTTATCTGATGATACAGAGATAATTTTCCTAAAGAATACTTGGCATAATCAGGGTCATAATAAAAGTAGATAGAAGAGACTCCATTCTCTAAAATATCTATTAAATCTACCGCAATTAATCTATCTTCATCATAATAAAGTACTTCATAGCCAAAATCACCATGTCCTGTCACAAAAGAGTTATAGTAGTGCTGCAGAGTTGTCTTTGAGTAGTTCCAATCCTTTTTTTCATGCATATATAGATGATACTTCTCAAATAAATCAATATGTTCTTGTGTAACACTCGGCGTACGTATAAAGGTACGAATATCTTTTGCTTTGTTCATTACTCTTTTTGCAGATTTGCTAAATATAAAATTTTCTACATCAATTTTAATACTTTGACATTCATTACATGTAGCACAGATAGGTCTGAAATACATTTTGCCAAAACGTCTGTAGCCTCTTTGAATAAGATTTTCACAAGACTTGGCACTACAATTGTCAATTACTTTATAGTGGGTAGTCTGTTCTTTATCTTCAAGATAAGAGCATTTATCATCAAGTAAAAATTCTTTAAGTAGATTCATATCGTGATTTTGACATAATTTGCTTTACAAAGAGCAAAAGAAAAGAGAGAAGATGGAATTTTTTTTAAAACATAAGATTATAATACTAAGGTCACTCGGGATAATAATGCTTCTTGTCGGATTTGCTGTGCATTTTTGGACTACACCTAAAATGGGTGTCAGTGAAAATGAGATAGCTGCGGCAAATGTTGCTAGAATGGAAGCGAGCATTGCAGGGCATTCTAAAAGTGCAAAAAAAGCCAAACCGGATATGTCACATTTCACAAAGTCGTTAACAAACGCACAGCAGCAACGAGCAAAATATATCACTATTTTTGCAATGCTTTTAGGAATTTTATTTTTAATCTTTAGCTTTTTAAAAAAAGAGGAAGATTAAGAACGGTTTATCGCTATTAAAACACCCTCTATCATATTGTCAATATCTCCGTCTAAAATTCCAGATACATTAGAATATGCCTCATTGCTTCTGGTGTCTTTAACCTGCTGATAGGGCTGCATAACATAAGAGCGTATTTGATGTCCCCAGCCTATTTCACTTTTTGCGATACCTGCTTCTTTGGCTTTTTGCTCTTCAAGTTCTAGCTCATACAAACGTGATTTGAGCATTTTCATAGCGGTTGCTTTGTTTTTGTGCTGACTTCTGTCATTTTGGCACTGTACGACAACGCCTGTCTCTATATGCGTCAAACGAATTGCAGATTCAGTTTTGTTTACATGTTGTCCGCCTGCCCCGCTTGAGCGATAGGTGTCTATACGTATGTCTTTGTCTTCTATAGTAATGTCAATATCATCATCAATCTCGGGAGAAACCATAACAGATGCAAAAGAGGTATGACGTTTGGCATTGGAATCAAAAGGCGAGATTCTCACAAGCCTGTGAATACCGTTTTCAACTTTGAGATACCCATAAGCATTCTCACCCTTTATAAGTACCGAAACATCTTTTATACCTGCTTCATCTCCCGCCTGATAATCCAAAACTTCGACTTTGAAACCGCGTCTTTCCGCCCAGCGTTTATACATACGCAGCAGCATCTCCGCCCAGTCTTGAGACTCTGTTCCCCCTGCACCCGGATGAATGGATAAAATAGCATTATTTGCATCTGTCTCACCGCTTAGCAGGACTTCAATTTCCATATCGCGGATTTGTTTCTCCAGGTTAGGCGCATCTTCATAGAGTGCCTCAAGAGATTCGCTGTCATCTTCTTCTTTTGCCATATCATAAAGCTCTTTTGCATCTTCAACAGCATTTTTTGCAGTATTGTATTTGTCTAGTTTTCTTTGCAGTTGTGTTTTTTCTTTTTGTATTTTGGCTGCATAATCTGCATTGTTCCAAAAATCCTGATCATTCTCCAGTTCTTGAATCTCCTGGAGTCTTGTCTGAATTTTTTCCGGCTCGACAACACCCGTAATATTTTTCATTTTCATATCAATATTTTTTAAAAGTTCTGTGTATTCGTAGTTATCCATCGTTGTTCCAACTTTGTATAGTGTATAATTGCAATTATATTATATCAGGACTTAAAATGAAGATTATTTCAGATCCTCTCACACTAAAACAACATTTAAAAGATATTGACAAAACGGTGGGCTTTGTACCTACTATGGGTGCTTTGCATGAAGGACATATTGCACTTATAAAACGTGCCAAAGAAGAAAATGAAGTGGTGGTGGTTTCTATCTTTGTCAATCCCACGCAATTTTTGGCAGGCGAAGATTTAGATAAGTATCCTAAAAAAGATGAAGCCGATAAAAAAATATGCGAATTAGCAGGGGTGGATATACTCTTTTTTCCAAGTACAGAGAATATTTATACATCTGATGAAGTGAAAGTTTGCGCACCTAACGTACGCGGTTATGTACTTGAAGGCGCTACAAGACCGGGGCATTTCAGCGGTGTTTTGACAGTGGTAATGAAACTGCTTAACATTGTAAGCCCGACAAGGGCCTACTTTGGAAAAAAAGACGCACAGCAGCTCAATCTTATAACGCTTATGGTAAAACAGTTATTTATGAGTGTTGAAATTGTAGCGGTGGATATTGTGCGCGACAGCGATGGTCTGGCACTGAGCAGCAGAAACATCTATCTTTCAAAAGAACAAAGAGAAGAAGCATTGAAAATTCCAAAATCTTTATATGCAGCATCTAAACTTATCAGTAAAAAGATTTTAAATACAGAAAAAATCAAAGAGGAAATATATGCTATTTTAGCACCATTGGAAACAGAATATGTAGAAGTACTAAGCCGTGATTTTGAAGTGATAGATGAAGTGCAAATCGGTAACAGCATCATACTCGTCGAGGTCATTGTGGGCGAAACAAGATTACTTGACAATATTTGGCTCTAAATATCCCTCTTCTATCATAATATCGACAGCTTTTTTAAAGACAGGTACGGCAGTTTGGGCAGCAAACTGGCTTTTTTTAGGCTGTATTACAATTACACCTATGGTATATTTGTGCTTTTTGTCATTTGCAAAGCCCATAAAAGCAGTGTTGTATTTACTTACATACCGTCCTTTTTCAACTATATGAGCCGTTCCTGTTTTTCCTCCGACTTGCAGCCCTTTTGTAATGGCTTTTTTCCCGGTTCCTTCATTAACGGTTTTAAGTAGAATTTTATTCATTCTTTTTGCCGTTGCGCTTTTTATGACCTGAACAGGTTCTTCGTAGCCGACCTCTTTTATACTGCCGTGCTCATCTATAAAGCTCTTGACTAGTTTTGGTTTCACCATTCGACCGTTGTTGTTAAAAGCACTGTAAGCGCGAAGAAGCTGCATAAGATTTGCACGAATTCCGTAGCCGTAAGCACAGGTTGCCTTGTATATTTCATTTTCCAGTCTTTTTGCACTTGGAATGGAACCTGTCTTTTCATAAATTAAATCCGGTGTAGATTTAGTTGAAAAACCGAAACTTTTGAGACCTTTGTGAAAATCATACCCGGGGAGTCTTTGTGCAAGTTGTGCTATGCCGACATTTGAAGAGTAAACTATAACATTCTCAGCTGAGAGCCAGTCAAATTTATGTTCATCCGTGATGACTTTTCTTCCAATTTTAAATCGTCCGTTATGCCCGTTCACCAAATCATAAGGATTAACAAGCTTATGTTCTAGCAGCAATGCGAAAGTTATGGGTTTTAAAACACTCCCCGGCTCAAAACTATACTCTATCATTGAACTGTTAAGAGAAGGATAATCACTGCGTTTAATATCTTTTGGCAGGTACCTGTTTGAACTTGCCATGGCATACACATCCCCTTTTTTCGAGTCCATAATTGCAATCATAACTTCTTTCGCACGCAGTTCTTTTTTCATAACATCGAGCATTTTTTCTATTCTGATTTGAAAGGAAACGGGAATGGTGAGCTTTATATCAAGACCGTTGATTTTTGGCTTGGTAAAACTTTCTTTATTTAAAATAATATAGCTGTTGACATCACGTTTTCCTCTGCTGTACCCGTCTTGAATAGGAGAGAGTTCTGTATCAAATCTTTTTTCCAGACCTTTGACGCCTCTGATGGATGTGTATCCGTCTTCTTCTATTTTATGCGGATAGCCTATAATCGGGGTAAGAAGAGTTCCGTAAGGGTACTCGCGGCTTTCACCACTCTCTAATATACTCAATCCGTGCACAGAACGAAGCCCTGTTTTTGAATTTTTCAGCTCTAAAAATACTTTAAAACGTCTCAGCTCCCGAGCGAGTGTTTTTAAATAATGTGCCTGAATTTGGGGAACATCATAACTCAGAACTACGACTCCCCTGCGCTTTGCGAGTCTTTTTTTAATTGCCGCGGGGCTCATGCCTGAGTAGATACTAAAAAGCTTAACAAATAACTCTTTTTTATCGGGGTCGATGTAACGTGTATTGACAACAGCTTTATAGAGTTTCTTTGTCGTAGCTATGTGAAAACCATCAGCACTGATAATACTGCCACGCTCGGCTTTTGAACTTTCTACTGTGTATAAAGAAGGCATCCTGCGCGATTTTGTAGCGGTTAAAAGCATTACACTTAAAAAGACCAAAAAAGCAAGAGAAATCAGTACATAAAGAAGGAGAATTTTTTTACTTTTGTTGCGGTTTACCATTAAATTATTGTATGCAGAGGTAGATTATAATTGAGTTCTACCGATCTCTTTATAAGCATTAAGTGCTTTGTTTCTGATTTCTAACATAAGTTTCATACTTGTTTCTGCTTTGCCGATTGCAAGTGCTGCCTGATGCAGATCTTTTACCTGTCCTGTTGCCAAATCTGCGATGGCTTTTTCGCTGTCTTTTTGAATATCGTTTACTTCATTGAGGGCTGATTTTAACTGCTCGGCAAAAGCTTCACCGCCTGTGCTTTTTTCCACGGCACCTTTTTGTTTTAAAAGGTCTGCCGTTGATGCGCCGGCTATATTGTTAATATTGTTCATACTCTACACCTTCATCTTATTGTAAAAGCGATATAGCAGCATTTGCCATATCTTTTGCACTTTGAAATGCTGCAACATTTGCCTGATAAGAACGTGTCGCTTCTACTAAATCGGACATTTCCACAACAGGATTAATATTTGGATAAGCCACATATCCGTTTGCATCCGCATCCGGGTTGTTTGGCTCAAATTTCATAAGAGGTTTACTGTCATCTCTTACAACTTTGTCAACTACTACACTCATTATAGCAGGATTTACCTTTTTACCAAATTGCCCTTCATTTAAAGGGTCTTCATAGGCTGCACTTTGTGTATTTTCACCCAGTGCTTTATTGTATACATCATTAAAGTTCACGGCTTTAAAAACAACCTCTCTTCTGCGGTAGGGTCCGCCTTCATCTGTTCTTGTAGTCTGTGCATTGGCTATATTGCTGGAAATTGTGTTGACACGAACTCTTTGTGCTGAGAGTCCGTAACCGCTAATATCAAAACTGTTTAAAAAATTACTCAATGTTCTGTCCTTAATTTAGTTTTGATGATGCATCTATGACACTTTTAAATATGCCTGCATCTTTTTTTGCTGCCATAACAATGGCATTAAACATTATGGAGTTTTTACTCATCTCTGTTGTTTCTACATCAATGTCAACGGAGTTCCCGTCATTTCGAGCCATATGCCCGTCTCTGAAAAAAAGTGTCGGTTTTGTTTGGCTTGTTTCTTCTTTGGGCTGCAGGTCTCTCTCATTTGTAATGGCCATTTTCAGCTGATGTGAATTATCTCGGTAAAGTTCATTTTTTTTAGCAATCAATGCATCTTCAAAGCTGATATCTCTGGGTTTGTAATAAGGCGTGTCCGCATTGGCAATATTTGATGATATCATATCCTGACGTGCCGCACGATAGTCCATAGCCTTTGTTAAAAGTGAATGGGTTTTAGATATTTCAATGCTCATAAATGCTCCTTGTTTACATGTAA
>CAZDEM010000009.1:0-19770 GCA_964504315.1 uncultured Sulfurimonas sp. | reverse complement strand
ACTAGAACACTTCTCTTATCGTTGAAATATGTCATTTATTCTGGTTTGGCACTTAATAAAAATATAGGAAGTTTTTTCAGATGATAGCAGGTATGTACGAACAAAATTTTATAGCATATATAATTTTTGGACTCATTTTAAATTTTGCATTTTCCATTATGTTTGGAATTTATTTGAGTAACAATATTGGAATGAAAGAGATGATAGAATCAAAAGGAGACAAAGAACAGCCTCTTTTAATACGGCTGAGTCTTCTTGTTCCTTATGCCAAAATGCTTGTAACCCTTTACAGAGTGGCAATTTTACAACTCTTTTTTCTCAACAGGGGTTACAGCCATAAAGAATTTTGGATTTATATGACAAATGAGCAAAAAGAAAATTCTTAAAGGAAAAATGTGAAAGATTTCAAACTCAAACTGGTTCTTAGTATTTTAAGTGCAATTGTTTTCTCATTTATTTTTATACTTTTGGCATTTTCTCTTCCTATACATAAAAAAGAAGCAAAAGTATCCATGAAAGCAAAAGGAAAACTTGAACAGGTTTCCCAATCTTTAAAAAACAGATAAGCGTTTTACAAAGAGCTTTTTACCTCAATGAGTTTGAGAGTATCATAAGCGCACTTTGGGCTCAACTTAATAGCACAAACCTTCAAAGCCTCTAAGCAGGCAAGCAGATAATCCAAATCATCTTTTTTCATCAATTCATACAACAATATTTCTGCATCTCTTATGCGTAAGTTTCTTGCAACACCTAGATTTTTATGTGCCAATTCCCGAAATGCAGTATAATCCAAATCATTATGATTGTTTTGTGAATTTTGAAGTGTACTCAAGTAATCTTCAAATTGAACAACCGCTTTAATAACTTGTGCTACATAATCATCAACTAGTTGAGCGACTAGTTCTTTGTCTAATCCTAATTCACGCACAGCAATTGAGATATCATATTTATAATTCTGTATTTTTAAATTACTCAATATACCTGTTGCCAATACAGCACATATTTTATTTGCATCATGTAACATTTGTGTAACAGATTGATCATTTGATGATTTCATAAAAAATTTCAATTTTTTCAACATAAACATAAGATATCATATTTTTGTGTTAAGTAACTAGAAAATGAGAAATAATAGGAGAGAGTTTGAATGAGTGCTACAATTACACTCATTCAAAAAAGTTATACCGCTTTTGTAATGATTCTATTGAGTCTCATTGCAAAATCTGCTGTATCATCAAGTTCTCTGCCGTCAAAAAGCTTTGCCTGGTCAAACAACACATGTGCGGCATCTTCAATTAGGTTTTGATCACTTGAGTTTTTTAACTTTTCAATCAATTCATGTTTAGGATTTATCTGTAAAATTGGTGCAGGCTCCGGCACATCACCACCCTGTCCCATTTGTTTCATCATCTGTGCCATCATATAAGAAGGGTCTTCTTTGTCTATTTTAAGTGCCACAGGAGATTCAGTAAGTTCAGTAGTCACTTCAACCTCTTTGACAGCTTCCCCTAAAGTTTCTTTAAACTCTTTTGCAAGTCCTTCATACTCTTTTGTTAACTCTTCTTTTGCTTTTTTATCTTCTTCGCTCTCTTCAAATTTTGCATCTGTTGCCGGTATAAGCTTGTACTCTTTGTACTCTGTAACCATTGGGAAGATGATAGTATCGACCTCTTCGTTTAAAAGCAGTACATCTATACCGCGTGCTCTAAATTTTTCCAATACAGGAGAATGTTTAAGCATATCTATAGAACCTTTACTTGCTAGATAGTAAAGTTCTTTCTTCTGACCCAGATCACTCTCTCTGACTTCGTCATTCACCTTGTCTTCATTGACATTTTTGACGAACTCTTCTATCGTTGTCATTTCATCAGAGTTTAAAGTATGGAATTTTAACAATTCTAAAATTTTCTCTCTGTTTGCAAAATCATTATAAAGCCCTTCTTTTAGAACATTTCCCAATTCTGTATAGAATGTATCATATTTTTCAGGTTCTTTTTTCATCATTTTGGCAAGTTCTGAAAGCACTTTTTTCACTGAAGCATTTTTGATTTTTGCCATTACAGGATTTGACTGTAAGATTTCACGAGAAACATTTAACGGTAAATCTTTAGAATCAATCACACCACGTAAAAAACGTAAGTATGTAGGCATTAACTCTTTGTCATCATCTGTAATAAACACACGGTTTATGTAAAGTTTTACACCGGGTTGATAATCTACTCTGAAGATATCCATCGGTGCTTTGCTTGGTATGTAAAAGAGTGTCGTATACTCAATAGCACCCTCTGCTTTATGATGCATCCATGTTAACGGCTCTTCATTTGAATGTGCCAATGTTTCATAAAATGATTTGTAATCATCATCACTCAGTTCATTTTTAGAAATTGTCCAGAGAGCATTTGCAGAGTTGATTTGTGCATTTTCTATTTCAGTACGTGCAGGCTCTGTCTCTTTACCATCATCGTCAGTAACTGCCGGAATATGCTTTTCTTTGTCCATAAAAATCGGGAATGGAATATGGTTAGAGTATTTTTTCACAATAGCTTCTATACGATGTTCTTCTAAGAACTCTTCTTCCCCCTCATTTAAATGCAGAATAATTTCTGTTCCATGACCCTCTTTTGTAGTCTCTTGTATTTCAAATTCGCCGTTGCCTGTACTTATCCATTTATATGCCTGTTCTTCACCTGCTTTTTTCGTGATAACCTCAACTGTGTCAGCCACCATAAATGCAGCATAAAAACCTACTCCAAATTGACCGATTAGATGAGAATCCATTTTTTGATCACCCGTCATTTGCTCTAAAAATGCTTTAGTTCCTGATTTGGCAATTGTTCCGAGATTATTCATTAAATCTACTTCGTTCATACCTATTCCGGTATCAGTAATAGTCAGTAATTTATTCTCTTTGTCTCTTTTTATGTCGATTCTAGGGTCAAATTTCACACCCTTATACTCTTCATTTGTTAAAACCAACATATTGAGTTTATCAAGTGCATCCGATGCATTTGAAATTAATTCACGAAGAAAAATCTCCTTGTTTGAATAAAGTGAATGAATCATTAGTTGTAAAATTTGGTTTGCTTCTGTTTGAAATTGATGTTTAGCCATAATAGTAATCCTTTTTTTGAAATTTGATAGTATTTTACCAAAAAAAGTTAATAGTTGCAAGTTTTATCAATATTCTTTAGTCAATTTAACTCAAGTTTAATTTTTTTATTTTTGATATAATAAGCAAATGAAAAATGATTATATAGATTTAATAGAACCTACTCCTGTTTTACATACAAAAAAGTGTCAACTCATTGCATTGTTAATGAAGTTTTTTTTACAGTTTACTCCTATTATAACCGCTTTAACAGCTTGGTATTTGTATGATTATTTTATAGCAGGAGCAGTTTTACTTATAATGTTTGTAGTTGTTGGCATTATAAGAGCTAAAATGAGAAACAGCGTTATACCTCCGTCTCAAAGGGAATATCATTATAATGATGAAGGTATAGCAAAATGGTTTACGGCAAAAGAAATATGTCCAAAAAATGACGAGTAAAATTAAAGCATTGCACGAATCATAATCGCATAATGCAGAACAAAAAGATTTAAAAAGAATATAAGCAAAGAGGACCCGCGTGATATAATATTTTGTATTTTTGTCCGTTCTTTACCATTTGTACGAAATGCTATAAAAAAATGAATAATAGTTGCAACAACAATAATAGCTACTATAAATAATTTCTTTCTGAGTGCTTGTACTATAATATTGTCATCATGCGTTAAAAGCATATGGTAGAGTCCATTATCAACAATCATTACGGTACCCGTCAATAATAATACGACTATAGAAACCAATTCAAAATAGCCAAAAATAGGCCCGATATGAGGATAAACCTGTTTTTGTTTCTCTTTATCGAGCAGTGTAACGCCTAAAACAAACATAAATATAGAACCGCCTATCCAGGCGATAGCAGCTATAAGATGAATATGTATAAATAAACCCAAATAAAATCCTTTAAATGAGTTTGTATAGTATTATAATTTAAATAACATAATCTTGATATATGACAATATTTTGTAAATTATTTTCAATAGCATATTCCAATCTGTCTAATAAACTTTGAATCATATTTATATATTTTGGATTATAATTTTGTGAATCGGCAGCACTCAGGTAATATTTATTATTGGCATTTATCTGCAAAAGGTGATAATTTACATTTTCAGCTGCTTTTGCGCACAACTCTGCAGATATTCCATCGAGTATGATACAACATAAATTATCATTTAAATATATTAATCTATCAGTTTTTCTCAACTTCTTTTTTAGTGATTCAACATCGGCAACAAATGTATTTTCACAATGAACAGCTACTAAAGAAAATTCTACATCATAACGTGCATTTCTGTATTTATATTCAGATATATCATTCAATATAGTTTCAAATAATTCGGCTTTATTACTTTTTATATATTCTAATATATCTGACATAATACATTCCTTATTTTTTATAGTAGCATATTAACATTAATTATAAATGAAAGGTGAATTCATTCTCATTTCATTTTAATCTACTATAATATTAAAAATAGGAATATAAATCATGACAAAAAAAATAATTTTAATCTTAATTATCAGCATAACACTTGATGCAGATATCATAGATTTTTACAAAAAAACAGTAACTACATTGCAGTATAATAAAGAATATATACTAAATAAAAAAGCAAATAAACTCAGTCAAAGCGGAATATATTATAGTAAATATGCCAATTTTACTTTAAATGCTGACTATAGTAAGACAAAAGCCAAAAGATTAACTAATACTTTTGGTACAACTAACGTAACTTTCAATGATACACTGGATTTATTCGGTAAAAACAGTTACAAAATTGATGCACTTACACTTGATTTAAAATCTCAAAAATCTATGTTAAATATACAAAAAGAACAATTATTTATATCTTTAGTCAATATGATTGCTTTATATAATAAAACATTAGAGCAAGTATCTCTATACAAAATACTTTTAAATGAACAAAAGGATATATACGACAAACTAGAAAAGTTACAGCAAAAAGGTGCAATTACCAGTATAGACCTATTACGATTTAAAAATCAGCTTACTTCTCTTGAAATGACAAGAATTAATCAAGAAAATGAAATTTTAAAAATGAAAAAACAGCTTAATCTTTATGCTCCAAATCAACAAATTCCACCATTAAAAAGTTCAAAACTGCTATATTGTGAAAAAGACTTTCTAAGTAGAAACCCTCAACTAAACCTCAATAATGCAGATGCTAAAAAATTATTGGTACAGGCTGAAGGTTTAGATCGTTCCTGTTTACCGGATATAACTGCAGGGGCCACTTACCAACAAATCGGTGACCCAACATCTTATGGAAATAATTACTCTTTCATTGTTGGTCTAAAAATACCGCTCAATGCAGGCAATTTCAAAGAAGCCCAAGCTTTAAAAGTAAATGCGTTAAGTCTAAAATCTAAAAATATACAATATCAAATTCAACGAAAAAATGAATATATAACGAGATATCAAGACTATATAAATGCAGCACAACAGCTCAAGGTTTTATATAAAAATTTAGATGACTATGAAAAAAGTGAAAAAACCATTAAAACTGCATACTTACGACAATATGTTGATTTCAATACTTACATGCAGGTTCTTCTGCAGACTTTACATGTAAAAGAGCAAATTCTTGAAATAAAATCTAAAAAAGAATTAGAAGCTACTATATTAAACAACATTGCCTCAGGTATTATTTATGAATAAAACTATCTTGCACTGCAAAGATATTATAAAAACATTTGGAAGTGGAGAGTCTGAAGTATTTGCCCTAAGAGGTGTAACACTTGATGTATATGAAGGTGAGCTTTTAATGCTTGTAGGTCCCTCAGGATGTGGAAAGACAACCTTTGTTTCTGTGATTACGGCACTGCTTAGTTTTGACAGTGGTATTTGCAATGTTTTAGGATATGATTTGACAACTATGGATGAAGATGAAAAAGTACACTTTCGAGGCAAATCAGTCGGTTTCGTTTTTCAGGCTTTTAATTTGCTTTCCTCCCTCACAGCAGTTGAAAATGTAGCGCTGCCTTTGACTATAGCAGGGGAAAAACGAGCAATAGCTTTACAAAAAGCAAAAGCGATACTCGATGAAGTAGAACTCAGTTCCAAATATGATGTCAAACCACCTCATTTGAGTGGTGGACAGCAACAGCGCGTTGCCATTGCCAGAGCTTTGGTACATAATCCTGAATTTGTTATTTGCGATGAACCGACTAGCAGTCTTGACCACAAATCCGGTCAGATTGTTATGGAACTGCTTAGTAAAATGACAAGAGAAAAAGGAAAAACGATGATAGTCGTAACGCATGACAATAGAATTTATGAATATGGTAACAGAATGGCACATATGGAAGATGGAAAAATTATTAAGATAGAGGAAAATTAATATGAAAAGCTTTTACACACTCCTTGTTTTATCAATTATGGGTATCATTGTCGGTCTTGGGGTCATTTTTTACGATCAAAAGCCAAAAGAGTCTCAAACTCAGCCCATACCGGAGTTGACACCGCCTTATAAAAATTTTATTGCGGGCACGGGAGTAGTTGAATCAGGAAGTAAAAATATCCAAATTGGTTCTTTTATTTCCGGTGTTATCTCTAAAGTCAATGTCGAGAGTGGCGACAGTGTTAGAAAGGGAGAATTACTTTTTACTCTTAATGAAAAAAATCTTACCGCAAAAATAACAGCTTTACAGGCTGAAATTGAACTCGCAAAAACAAAACTTCAAAAAGCACAGCATCAATTTCAAATTATTAAAAGCTTTAAAAAAGTTTCTCCACAGATGGTAAAGAAAACACAATACACTGCTGCAAAAGACAGTGTAACAGAGGCAGAAGCGGCTTTAAGTGTTGCAAAATCGAAACTTAAAGTTTTACAAAAAAAGTTATCCTTATATAATGTTTACAGCCCGATAAACGGGAAAGTTTTAGAGTCCAAGCTAAGTATCGGAAAATATTTTGCCTCCAACAGTAAACTGCTCACTCTTGGCAGCAGTAGACTTAATCTGCGTGTTGATATTAACGAATACGATGTATGGAAGTTTGCGCCACATACAAACGCAGTTGCCTTTGTTCGCGGACACCCAAAACTCAAAATAGTACTGAAATATCTCTACACCATGCCGTATGTCGTTCCTAAAAAAAACCTCACAGGGCTTCCAACTGAGCGAACTGATACAAGAGTTTTACAAGTGCTTTATGCCCTGCCTAAAAAAGTAGGTTTTCCACTCTTTGTAGGGCAACAGCTGGATGTATTTGTGCAAAGTAAGGATAAGTAAATGTTTCGTGTAGCTGTCGAAATGCTTATGGGAGATAAAACCAAATATATCGGGCTTTTACTGGGCATAACTTTTACTGCTTTTTTGGTTACTTTTGCACTTTCATATTTTGCAGGTTTTATGACACGAGGATTCTCTCTTGTCAATGAAAACCCTACAGCAGACGTTTGGGTGATGGACAGTGCGGTAAACTCTACAGAAGCTACTATAAATATGCCAAACTCTGCACTTGATTTAGTAAGAAGTGTCAGTGGTGTGAGTTATGCTACACCACTTTATATCGGTGATACTACAGCAAGATTTCCAAACGGACATTTTCAAAAATTTCAGCTAATAGGTGTAGATAATGCAACTCTTAGCGGTGCACCTGTCTTAAAAACGGGACTTAAACAAAATGCACTGCGTCTGCCTGAGAGTGTCATTGTTGACAGCGGCGGAACAAATGGCAAACTGCAAACACCGGTAAAGCAAAAAGATATGTGGAGTTATGACGGTGCGCATTTGAATGTACCTACACGTAGATTACGCTATGGTGACGAACTTCTCATAGATGACAGACGCGTGATAGTCACAGGCGTTTCACACATGCTTGGAAGATTTCCGCCGCGACCGCTCATGTATACGACTGCTTCAAATTTTATTCGTCTTACACCCTCTCAGAACAAAAGAATAACCTTTATAATGGTAAGAGCACCAAAGAGTATAGATCCTGAAATTTTGGCGCAAAAAATTCACAATCAGACAGGATTAAAAGCTGTTACAAGTACAGAACTTAAAAAAGAAACTGTCATGTGGTACCTCATCAACTCTGAAGATGTCGGTGATATGGTAAATATGGTAATATTGGCAATGCTTGTGGGATTTGGTGTAACAGGGGTGATGCTTTATATGTTTACCTATGAAAATCTCAAACAATACGCCGTTTTAAAAGCGATGGGTGCAACAAACAAACAACTCAGCATAATGGTATTTACGCAAGCCTTTATCGGCGTGCTGATAGGAAGCGGTATAGGCATAGGTATTGCCGGAGTATTTGGAGAAATGGTATCAAGTGCCGATTTTCCGTTTCGGATGATGTGGTTTGCACCGGTTATCGGATTTTTAGGTGTTTTTATAGTAAGTGTAACTGCGGCAGTTATCAGCGTCAGGCCTGTATTGAAATTAGAACCCGGTGTAGTATTTGCCAGTAGGTAAAATACCTATTTCACATGACACAAAGAGTATTTGACGTCCGTTTCAAACCATATTTTCATCTTGTTTTCTTTGCTCACCTCTTTTAAGGTTGCTTTGTCTAACTCTGCATATACCTTCATCACTCCCCCGTCAAATATATAATCCATAGCAATAATTTTTTTCTTGCCATTATATGTGAATTGTGTAATAAATTTACCGGTTTTCGGCTTTCCTTTTATGCGTTTGTTTGGTTTATAGTCAAGTACATGTATAAAAAGCTTTTCATGCGTATTTGACAGCGTTACATGTAACGTTGCCCCGACAAACAACTGCCTGAAATTTCCACCGCTTAAAGCTTTTGGTGTGTATATAAACTCTTTTACTGCCGTGTTGTTATACCCAATCTTGACTGCATTACTCTGTGTAAGTGTGCACCCTCCGCTCTTACCCATTTCTATACTGTACAGTGATGATGTCAGCAGCGCAAAGAACAATAATATTTTAATCATAAAGCCGCTCCTTTGAATTATGAAAGTATTATAGCTGTAAAAAGATTATTTCTCATTTTATGCTATCATAAATCAAAGGATTTTATACAATGACAGGTGGATTTTTCGCTCTTTTTGATGACATAGCAACACTGTTGGATGATGCTGCCGTAGTAAGCAAGGTAGCTGCGAAAAAAACTACTGCAATTTTAGGCGATGATTTGGCTGTAAATGCCCAAAAGGCTTCAGGCTTTGCAGCATCTCGTGAACTTCCTGTGCTTTGGACCATCACAAAAGGCTCGTTTAGAAACAAACTCATCATTTTGCCCATCGCTTTTTTACTCTCTGCCTATGCTTCATGGCTCATTGTTCCTATACTTATACTTGGCGGAGTTTACCTCTCTTATGAAGGCGTGGAGAAAATTTATGAATACTTCTTGCCTCATCATAAAAAACATTCCAGCGAACTTGCACAACTCTCAAAAGAAGATTTTCTCAAAATAGAAAAAGAAAAAATCAAATCTGCCATAACCACAGACTTCATACTCTCCATAGAGATTATCATCATTGCCCTCGGTACGGTTCTTTTACAACCTCTGTTTATTCAAATCATTGCAGTAACCGTCGTTGCTGTCTTAGCCACTATCGGTGTCTACGGATTTGTAGCCCTTCTTGTTCGCATGGATGATTTCGGTTTTTCACTTATAGAGCGTGCCAAAAATGAAAAATCACTCCTGCACAAAACAGGCAGAATCCTCGTAGTCTCTCTACCAAAAGTAATCCGCGCTCTCACAGTCATAGGAACATTGGCAATGCTCTTGATAGCAGGAGGAATCTTTATGCACAACATCCACCAATTACACGAATATCTACATTTTTTGCCAAGTTTACTCGGAGAACTCTTTATCGGTTTTATTATAGGGAGTCTTGCTTTTGGAATCCATATTTTTATAAAAAAGCACCTTTTAACCGCTTAAATGTTATGATTAGAAAAACTAAAAAAAGTAAATATTTATGGCATTAATAGACCTACAAAAAATCAGCAAACACTATTCTGCACAAAAAATTCTCACTGAAATTGACTTTCATGTTGATGAGGGTGAGCGTATTGTTATCATCGGGAAAAACGGCAGCGGAAAATCTACTTTAATGAAAATCGTCAACGGCACACTTACACCTGACGGCGGACGACGCATCATAAAAAATGATTTGGAAGTCAAAATGCTTGACCAGCGTCCTGAATTTGAAGAAGGGCACAGTGTCCGCCAAGCTGTAGAAGCCGGACTCAAAGAGCTTACTGCAGCAAAAGAGCGATATAATGAGCTCTCTTTACTTCTCGCTGAAGATTTTAATAATAAAGTGCTTTTAGATGAACATGAAAAACTCTCACGCTACATCGAACACCATAATGCATGGAATTTGGATGACAAAATAGAACGTATTATTCAACATTTTCAGCTCAAAGAGTATGAAAACAAACCTGTATTGCTTTTGAGCGGTGGAGAACAGCGCCGTGTTGCACTCGCTTCACTCCTGCTGCAAAAACCAGATGTACTTTTACTTGATGAGCCTACCAATCACCTTGATGTTTATATGGTTGAATTTTTAGAAGAGCTGATTCTTAAAGAAAAATTTACCCTTGTTTTTATCTCCCACGACCGTTATTTCATCGACCGTATTGCTACAAAATCAGTAGAAGTCGAAGATTGTGCCCTGAGAGAGTACAAAGGCGGCTACAATGACTATCTTACACAAAAAGAAGAGTATCTCAGAACTTTGCAAAAACAGCATGATAATCTGCTGGGCATTTTAAAAAGAGAAAATGAATGGTTTGCAAGAGGTGTGCGTGCAAGACTCAAGCGTAATGAAGGACGTAAAGAACGTTTGATGCAGCTGCGTGAGGAAGCAAAAACAAACCCTGCAAAAATCAGAAAAATGTCTGTTGAACTGCAGCGTGAGGCAAAACATTTCAATCGGGACAAAAGTGTCAATAAGCAAAAAATGCTTTTTGAAGTAGAAGATTTGGGCCTTAAACTCGGCGATAAAGAACTACTGCATGATTTTTCAACACGCATTCTTCAAAAAGATGTCATTGCCATCGTCGGACCAAATGGCAGCGGCAAATCAACACTGTTAAAAGCTCTGCTCGGACGCATTGAGCCGACAAGCGGAAAGATAAAACGCGGAGAGTTCAAAGTCGGTTACTTTGACCAACACAGAGAGATGCTTGATGATGATAAAAATCTCATAGAAACATTTTGTCCCCATGGTGGCGACCGCGTTAATGTTCGCGGCAGCGACTTACATGTATATGGATATTTGAAAAACTTTCTTTTCCCGCGAGAATTTTTAGATAAGAAGATAGGTGTTCTCAGCGGTGGAGAAAAAAACCGTGTTGCCCTTGCCCTGCTCTTTACACAGGATGTGGATATACTGATTTTGGATGAACCGACAAATGATTTGGACATTCCGACGATTAATATTTTAGAAGAGCAGTTGACAAACTTTAGCGGTGCTGTCATAATTGTCTCACATGACAGATACTTTGTAGATAAAATTGCGAAAAAACTCTTTATATTTAAACCTGATAAAACTATAGAAGAGTCTCATCAACAATATTCTGAGTATTTGGAAATTGAAAAAGAGGTTCAAGAGCTTCACGATATGGAAAAAGAAGCAATAAAAGAGGAAAAACCAAAGGTACATGTAAAGCAAAAACCAAAAACCCTAAAACTCACTTTTAAAGAAAAAATTGCTTTAGAAGAGCTTCCTAAAGAGATAGAAGAACTTGAAACCAAAATAGATGAAAAGAATGCCTGCTTGTCCAACCCTGCATGTTATGAAGAGATAGGTCTAAGCAAACTTGCCAAGGAGCTGGCTGAAATAGAAGAATTGTATGAAGCAAAAGTAGAAGAGCTTTTAACAATTCAAGAAAAAGAAGAAGAGATTAACAATGGATAAAAAAGAGTATAAAGCAAAACGGGCCAAAGAAGTAGTCCAGCTTGGAGCCGGACATACTGAGTATAAGTATGAGTATGCTCCTGAGCTTTTAGAAACTTTTGAGAATGTGCATCCTGAGATGGATTATTGGGTTACACTCAATGCAGATGAATTCACATCTTTGTGTCCAAAGACAAATCAGCCTGATTTTGGAACAATTATCATTAACTATATACCGGATATGAAAATGGTTGAGAGCAAATCCCTTAAACTTTATCTTTTTAGTTTTATAAACAGCGGTGAGTTCCATGAAGATGTGGTAAATAAAATCGGTAAAGATTTAGTTGCACTCATGCAGCCAAAATATCTTGAAGTTATCGGTCTTTTTTACCCCAGAGGCAATATCAGCATTCATCCGACTTTCAGCTATGCAAAAGATGAAGACAAATACAAGACAATAGAAAAACATAGATTTTTAAATAGAAACCTTAACCCGCAAAGGATAGGATAATGCAACTAACATCTTTACATGTAAAAGAAAATACAACTATACAATATATGTCTCGTGAACTGCTATTTCTTGCACAAAGCGGACAGCCTTACAGAGGCACTGTTTACATTAATTTTATTTCACTCGGTGAAACATTTGACCTGCTTGATTTTAAAAAATATTTGACTTCACTCAGAGACAAAAAGTTATATGCCGAAGATATTGCCTGTGAAATATATGAGACTATTGCAAAAAGTATACAAACAGAAAATTTGGGTGTACTCGTTGATTTAACTGCGCGTGGAGGCATACAGCAAAGACTCTGTTACGGAGCAGAGTTTGATGCCGTAAAAAAAGAGAATATCTTTCAGGTACGATAAATATTATAAGCCTAAAAGGCGAAGCTAAAGCATCGCTTCCGAAAGTAAAATAACTTTTTTACTAAATAAGAAAGAAGCTATAAGATGCAAGGCACAATTTTGCAGTCGCACTAGCGTGCTACAAGAAATTGTAACGAAGCAGATTGTGGCTTATTTTCTTATTTATTTGCGTCTTTTAGAGAATCTGCTATTAAAAATGCCAACTCCAGCGACTGGTCAGCATTAAGACGCGGGTCACAATGTGTATGATAACGAGAAGATAAATCCTCTTCTGTTACCGTAAAAGAACCACCGATACACTCAGTTACGTTTTTACCGGTCATCTCCAAGTGAACACCACCTGCAAATGTACCTTCAGCACGATGCACCTGAAAGAACTGTTTCATCTCAGTTAAAATAGCGTCAACCGGACGAGTTTTATAGTTGTTAGATGATTTTATAGTATTTCCATGCATAGGATCACATGACCAGACTACATTTAAACCTTCTCTCTCAACTGCACGAATAAGTGACGGCATATGCTCACCAACTTTATTTGCACCCATTCTTACGATGATGTTTAGACGACCTGCTTCATTTTCAGGATTTACTGCTTTAGCCAATCTTACTAAATCATCAGGATCCATAGACGGACCGGCTTTTATACCGATAGGGTTTTTAATACCTTTCATGTACTCAACATGCGCACCGTCAAGCTGACGAGTTCTATCCCCTATCCATACCATATGTGCTGCTGTATTATACCAGTCACCGGTAATGGAATCTTTTCTTGTAAATGCTTCTTCATACGGTAAAAGAAGCGCTTCATGCGAAGTAAAAAAGTCAGTTTCACGGAGTGTTCTGTATGTTTTAGACGTAACACCACAGGCTTCCATAAATTTTAAAGATTTTTCTATATCTTCTGCCAATGCTTCGTATTTTTCACCTACTTCACTTTTGTGTGCAAAATCAAGATTCCATTTGCTTACCTGATGCAAATCAGCAAGACCGCCTGAAGCGAATGCACGGAGTAAGTTTTGCGTAGCTGTTGCCTGATTATATGCTTTTATCATACGTTCCGGGTCCGGTGTACGAGACTTTTCATCAAAATCTATACCGTTAATGATGTCACCACGATATGAATCAAGTGTGATATCGCCCAATGTTTCCGTATTAGAGGAACGCGGCTTTGCAAACTGACCGCCAAGACGACCAACTTTTACTACTGGAAGTCCACCCGCATATGTCATCACAACTGCCATTTGCATTAAAGCCTTAAAAGTATCGCGAATATTATCTGCATGAAATTCACTAAAACTTTCAGCACAATCACCACCCTGCAATAAAAAAGCCTTCCCTTGTGAAACATTTGCAAGCTGTTCTTTGAGTGAACGCGCTTCACCTGCAAATACAAGTGGCGGATAGTTTTTCAACTCCTTTAAAACAGCTTCAAGCTTTGTTTTATCAGGATATGTCGGTTGTTGTAATATTGGTTTCTCTCTCCAGCTAGACGGGCTCCAAGTGCTCATTAATTAGACCTTATATAGTATTATTTTTGCAATTTTAGCAAAATATAGTTAAAATAGCTATGAGAAAAGCTTTTTTTATGCTTAAATTAGTATAATTGCAAATATTTTTATTTGGAGATTTATGAAAAAAGATGACCTGAAATCATTAGTAACTCAAATGTACGAAGATCTACTGGACAATATTGATTCTCAAGAAGAACCCAATAAAGAACAGGTTGTTACTTATTTGCAAGATGCTGTAATGACTATTCAAAATATAAATGAAGATGATATAAGCTCCGTAGAACATGCAAAATTAGCCTTCAGCAATGCCTATAAAGAAATCGCAAATAAAACACTTTCATCTTATAAAAATACAAATAACCGATTTGAAAAACTAACTCAAATCCATGAACAAGCTGTACAAAGCTGCGAAACACAACTTATCGATATGCCTTCGATAAAGGAAAAATTTAATGAAATTCAAAATCATATGTCACAAGAGGTCCAACGTGCAAACCAGGTTATAGCACAACTTTCCACACAGGTAAAAGAGCTTGAGAGCAGTTCAAATTTAGACGCTCTTACTAAAATATTTAACAGACGGGCACTTGATGCCTATCTTGAAAACGTGTGCGATAAGAAAGAATTAAAACATGAACTGCATGTACTACTTTTAGATATTGATGATTTTAAACAAATAAATGACAAATATGGACATATTGCCGGAGACAAAATACTTATTTTTGTAGCTAATATGCTCAGAAAAGCATTGCGTGACGGAGATAAATTATTTCGTTATGGCGGAGAAGAATTTTTGATTGTTCTCAACAGAATAGATGTAAATACCTGCCAAGAAATTGCCGGCAGAATTCTAAAACTCGTGAGTTCAAACCAGCTTTTTTACAAAGGCGAATCTATAAATGTCACAATGAGTATAGGTTCTACACTGTTCTACCCTAAAGACACACCGGAAACACTTATAAATCGGGCTGATAAAGCACTGTATAAGTCAAAAAAAAGCGGAAAAAATCAAATAAATATGGAGCTGAGAAATGGACTTTAATTATTTTGATATTGTTGCAACAATTATAATTTTGCTGCTTGGTTTAAAAGGTGTCCTTAACGGATTTTTTAAAGAGATTTTTGGTCTTATAGGTATAATTGGCGGTATTTTCGTTGCATCAAGAATTGGTAATGAAGTTGGTCATTATTTAAGCAATATGATATTTAAATTTTCCAATGAATCTGCCATTGATTTTACAGGTTTTCTTGTAACCTTGGCAATTTTTTGGCTGCTTATGGTGCTCATAGGATTTGCCTTTAAAAAATTAAGTTCGCTAAGTGGTCTCGGTCCAATAGATAAAATTTTGGGGTTTGTGGTAGGTGCAAGTAAGTTTTTCTTAATAGCTGCCGTCATTGCATATGCGGTATATAATGTAAAAGCAATCAAAACGACACTTGATTCTTCACTGAAAACGAGTATACTCTTCCCAATTTTAGTAGAAACAGGAAAATATATTATGAAAATAGATCCTACAGAAGTTTCAAATGACATCAACACAACAATTTCACAAGGCAGTGCTGATTTACAAAAAAAAGTTGAAGACAATATAACTGCATCAACTTTACAGCAAATTGATGAAATCAAAAATAAAATACAAGAGAAATAATTATGTCAAACGTTACTACAGACTTTAATGACAGAACAGTGGAATATGAACAGTTGCTCAATGATTTCAAGCAACTGCTCAAAAAAAATAATCTCAAGTTTACTATCCAACGCGAAGTGATTTTGGAAACGCTTTACAATTCAGACGAACACTTAACACCTGAAGCCCTGCATCATCTTATACAGGAAAAATATCCTGAGTTAAACACAGGTATCGCAACTGTTTATAGAACACTTTCTCTGCTTGAAGATTCTCATGTTGTTACTTCACTTTCATTTGGAGCACAGGGAAAAAAATATGAACTTGGGGCGAAAGAGCATCATGATCATCTTATTTGTACAGAGTGCGGAAAAATTACCGAATTTGTAGATGAAGAGATAGAAAAACGCCAGCAGGCAATTACCAAAGAACTCGGATTTAAGATGAGTGATCATTCTATGCAGATATACGGTATTTGTAAAGAGTGTCAAGAAAAAGAAAAATAACAAATAAAGAAGGAAAAATTATTGATTTTTGAAAATAAATATATACAACAAAGAATAGAAAAAGCAAATGCATTAAAAGATGCAGGATACAATCCTTATGCAAATGACTCACAAAGAAACACAACGATTGAAAAATATTTAAATGTCAACTCTGACATAGCAGAAACTGAAAACAAACGTGATGAGAACCGTCATTATATTGTAAGCGGACGTATAAAATTTCTTCGTATAATGGGTAAAGCGAGTTTTGTAAAAATTGAAGATGAAAGCGGCATGCTCCAGATTTATGTAGCACGTGACAATCTTCCTGAAGGTTTTTATAATACTATATTTAAGAAAAATATTGAGGTCGGAGATATCATTGAAGTCGGCGGTTTTCCATTTGTTACGGGACAAGGTGAACTTTCCCTCCATGCAGACAGTTTTAAACTCCTGACAAAAGCGATTTCACCGCTTCCTGAAAAATTTCACGGTATTACGGATAAAGAGATTCGTTATAGAAAACGTTATCTTGATTTGATTATGAACGCAGAAGTGAGAAAAACCTTTCAAACCCGTTCTCGCGTTATCTCTCTAACTCGCCGTTTCTTTGAAGACAAGGGTTTTTTAGAAGTTGAAACACCTATGATGCACCCTATTGCCGGTGGAGCAAATGCTAAGCCATTTGTTACACATCATAATGCTCTCGGCGTTGATAGATACTTAAGAATTGCACCCGAGCTTTACTTAAAAAGATTGATTGTCGGTGGATTTGAAGCGGTATTTGAAATTAACCGTAACTTTAGAAATGAAGGGATGGATGCAACACACAATCCTGAATTTACCTCTATAGAGTTTTACTGGGCATACAAAACATATAAAGATTTGATTGAAATCACAAAAGAGTATTTTCAATATCTATTTGAACATTTAGACCTGCCGACACTTCTTCCTTATGGTGATTTGAAAGTAAATTTTGACAATTTTCAGGAAATTCCTCTTATAGAGTCTTTAACGACTATAGGCGGAGTACCGGCTGATGTTACTAGAGATAAAGAAAAAATCATCGCTTATTTGAATGAAAAAGGTATTACAGTAAAACCGGGTATGAATTTAGGCCAGCTTCAAGGAGAACTTTTTGACGAATTTGTTGAAGAAAAACTTATAGACCCTACTTTTATTACCGAATATCCTGTTGAGATTTCTCCGCTTGCCCGCAGAAGTGATGAGCATCCGGAAATTACAGAACGATTTGAGCTTTTCATTGCAGGTCGAGAAATTGCCAATGCATTTAGTGAGTTAAATGACCCTATAGACCAACTTTCTCGTTTTGAAGGACAGATGGCGGCAAAAGAGAGTGGTGATGATGAAGCCCATGAAATGGACAGTGATTTTGTTGAAGCCCTCAGCTATGGAATGGCACCGACTGCAGGACAGGGAATAGGAATAGACAGACTTGTAATGCTCCTTACGAATGAGCATTCTATTCGTGATGTACTTTTATTTCCTGCGATGAAACCAGTTACACAAGATACAACTGAAGATTCACAAGAAGAAGTGTAGAGCAATTTTTGCTCTACAGAAGTTTCACTCTTTAATACAAGAGATCATCAGATCCTTTTAAAACAAAACTTTTATCTTCTATACGTCGCTTTGATTTATGTTTCTCAAAATCAAAGGTCGGCAGTTTCTTCTCAAGATATGAGGTATTAAAACTTCCTGCTTTAAAATCATTGTCTGTGACGATTGCCTTATGAAGCGGTATATTTGTTATGACACCGTCAATAAAAAACTCATCTAAAGCTCTTACTGCTTTTTTGACCACACCATCCCATTCTAAAGCATAAACAATGAGTTTGCCTACCATAGAATCATAGTTTGGAGGTATTGTATAACCTGCATAAATACTTGTATCAAGTCGTACTCCCGGACCGCCCGGTGCCATATAGTTAGTAATTGTTCCTACTGCCGGCATGAAATTATTTTGTGGATTTTCAGCATTGATTCTAAACTCTATTGCATATCCTCGAATTATTATCTCTTCTTGCGTATATTTGAGTCTGTCACCGCCGGCTATCTCAATCATCCTCTGTATAATATCAACACCTGATATAATCTCAGTCACAGGATGTTCGACCTGAACGCGCGTATTCATCTCTATAAAATAAAAATCATCATTATCATCTACTAAAAATTCAACCGTACCAACATTTTCGTAGCCTATTTCTTTTACCGCATTGACCGCTGTTTCACAAAGTTTTTTCCGTGTTGCATCATTAAGTCTTGGGCTTGGCGCTATTTCAATAACTTTTTGATGTCTTCTTTGAATTGAGCAGTCTCTTTCTCCCAAATGAACAACATTTCCATATTTATCGGCAACGATTTGGACTTCAATATGTCGAGGGTTTTGCACAAATTTTTCAATAAAGACCTCCCCTTTGCCGAAATATTTTATCGCTTCATTCGTAGCGGATTCAAAGAGCTCTTGAAATTCATCCGCATTGTGTACGATACGCATGCCGCGTCCGCCACCGCCAAAAGCCGCTTTGATAATAACAGGATATCCTATTTCACTCGCAATTCTCTCACCTTCTTTTGCATCCATCACAGGTTCAACAGTACCTTCAAGCACAGGAACACCGACTTCTTTAACAGCCGTTTTAGAAGCCATTTTATCACCGAAAAGTGCAATATGCTCTGCTTTTGGACCTATGAAAATAATATCATTCTCGGCACAGGCTTGAGCAAATTCAGCACTCTCAGATAAAAATCCATATCCTGGATGGATAGCATTACAGCGGGTTCTTATAGCAATATCAATTATTTTTTTATAATCAAGGTACGCTTCTACCGGGTCACCGCTTATTTTATAAGAGTTGTCAGCTTTTTTTACCCAGACACCTTCACTGTCAACCTCAGAATAGATAGCAACACTCTTCATCTGCAGCTCTTTACATGCACGTATAATCCGTAGAGCGATTTCACCTCTGTTAGCGATTAATATTTTTCTAATTTTGTTCATAAATTATTCTCACTTTCATAAATTTCACACCATTATACAACTATAGAATAAACATTTATGAAAGTGTTAGTGTCTATTTAGTCTCTATAAGTCGCGAAAAATACTCTTGCGGATGTTTACATACAGGACATTTTTTCGGCGGTTTTTTACCGTAATGCACATGTCCGCAGACTTCGCATATCCAAGCTTCTTCTTCATCACTCTCAAATTCATGCCCCTGAGTCAATCGTTCCAAAAGCATTTTATACATTTTTTCATGCTCTATTTCGACTTTACCGATGGCATTAAAG
>CAZDEM010000008.1:0-19925 GCA_964504315.1 uncultured Sulfurimonas sp. | reverse complement strand
GCAGTGGCCTATATTCAAAGTTATGGTAAAATAAAAAATAAGGGATATCATATAAATACACAAAATTTTCTTTTAAAGTACAATCCGGCAAAAAGGTTTCTAGAAATACCGACACAAAAAGTTTTTGTATTTGTTGAAAATTTTCCAAATGCATATAGAGGAATGGATGAGTGGTATTACAGATGGAGAAGGCAGATTCAGGAAAACCTAAAAACTTGGGTAACTATTTATGGAATGCATCACTCAAATATAAAACTATATGCCAAAACAAAAACAGTCACAGTGTATGAAATTGATAATAATGAGTATATAAAATATCTTATAAAAAAGGAAAGAAAATGAGTGTGTTTGAACAAAGCAGATATTACTTTAACGACGTTTTACCAGAAGTTATTCTCTTCAACATTGCTCAAACCAATAATTTTTTAGCTTCGTTTTGGTTTGTTTTTTTTCTTATAGCTGTTTTATTTTTTATAATAATCTTAAATTTATTTAGGAAAAAGCTTTATTTGCAAAGTAAATATGAAGAGTTTAATAAATTTTTGCAGGAGCTGAGTCTTAAAGCCCAAAAACGTGATGTTGAAGATAAACTTGTTGAATGTGGGGAACTTGTAAAAGCAAAGTATGTGGCAATTTATGAACTGAGGGGAGAAACCTATATACTTATAGAGTCAACTACTACAGAAAAAACAGATGTGAATGCCCCGCTTCGAGTCGGACGAAAAACTTTACAAACGTTTAAAAAAAGTGGAAATTATAGAGTAACATCTATAATTAACAGCAGTCAAAATAATATGATGTTACTCTTTAGTCATCAAAAACTTGATATAGAATCTGATTATGGTCATTTTGACATAATGCTGAGCTATTATGAGCAAATATCCAATAAATTTAAAATTGAGGGTGGTGAAACACAGTCAAATATCGGCAAAAGTACTTCTGTCTCATTACTGAAGCTGCAGATGGATCAGAATGAATTTTTCAAGTTTTTTATTGCACTGGTTATAAAGATTACAAAAGCACAGGGTGCCAAGTTATATACCAAAAAGGGCGAACTGGTTTTTGAATATGAGACAGGAGAAAATACCTCGCTTCAAAAGGTTTTTTATATTAGAAATACTCCTTATAAACTAGAGTTTTATGACAGCAAACCTTTGAGTGGACAAAGTATTGTACAAGTAGGTTCATTTTTAGATATGGCAGGTGCTTTTTTGACAAATATTGATCAAAACAGCGAAATGGTGCGAAACTATCTCTCCTTTTTAAAATTTACCAATGAAGCGATTGAGCTGGAAAACAAGTATTATAAAAACCACTCTTTGATTGTGCAGACTATTTCAATTGAGCTTGCAAAATCACTTTTTTTATCTGAAGATGAGATTGATACAATATCACTTGGAGCCTATCTGCATGATATAGGAATGATTGGAGATTTATTGGCAGTTATTAACAAAGACGAGTTTGAAGAAAAAGATATGAATCTGATTAAAGAACACCCACTTATAGGGGGTATAGTTGTTGAGCCGATTTGTCATATTTATCCTATTGAAAACATCGTAAAATATCACCATGAAAGGTTTGACGGAAGAGGTTATCCTTTTGGCCTCAAAGAATCCCAGATTCCACTTGATGCACAGATAGTCTCTGTTGGCGAGTTTTATGCAGGTATAACAAGTGACCGCTCATACAAAAAAGGTAAAAGTCACGAAGAAGCAGTTGTCGAAATACAAAATTTGCGAGAAAAAATGTTTAGTGCAGTAATGGTTGATGCATTTTTGGATATAGAACAGTCCATAAAAACAAAAATAGATAAAATCAAAATCAAAAAGGATGAAATTGAAGAATAATTCCTCCGATGTTGGCATTGTTATTCCTCTTTATAATGAAGAGAGGGTAATAGAGGGTGTTTTACAAGAACTGCATCAAAAATATCCGCAGTATACTCTGATTGTAGTGGATGACAGCTCGACAGATAAAAGTCTAAAAAAAGCATGTATAAAAGATGTGTACATGCTACATCACAGCGTGAATCTCGGGCAGGGTGCTGCACTGCAGACAGGCATAGAGTATGCAAAAGAGCTGGGATGTAAATATGCTGTGACTTTTGATGCTGACGGACAGCATGACCCTGATGATATCGCTTTGTTTGTGCAGACACTGCAAAGTGACAAAGCAGATATTGTTCTTGGGTCAAGATTTTTAGGAAAAACTGAAAATATGCCTCTGCGTAAAAGATATCTACTGCAGGCATCGAGAGTTTTTACATGGATGACAACCGGACTGTGGCTGACAGACTCACATAACGGGCTGCGCGCTATCAATATAGAAAAATTTCCTCAATTTGAAATTACGCAAAATAGAATGGCGCATGCTTCAGAAATAATCAGTATAATTAAAACACTGAAAATGTGCTATGTTGAAAAACCGTGCAATATACGATACACAGAGTACTCCATAGAAAAAGGACAGTCTATGTTTAACAGTATTAATATTATTATTGACTACTTTGTCGGGAATATGATGAAATGATATTTATTAAATTTTTACTTATTCTCATAGTTACTATCGGCTTTATAATATTTTCATTTTCTTCAAAATTAAAAATATTTCAAAAGCTTCTTATCATTATCGGTTACGCAGTTGTATTTTTCTTCATTTTATATCCATCCTATTCTGATGAAATCGCTCACATGGTTTCCATTAAAAGCGGAACAGACCTTGTCGTTTATATAGTGCTTGCACTGACTGTACTGATGAATATTATTCTTTATGTAGGACAAAATAACAATAATAAGATGATAACGAAAATTATAAGGGAAACTGCCAAAAAAGATGCAAAAAAATGCCAATAACTCTTTAATTTTGACAACAGTATTTCTTGATAAATTCCAAAATGCTTTGATGCGCCACTATGGATATGCACAATATATGGATTTTTTAATTGTTCCCTCTTTATCAGGGCAGAAAACACTTGCATACCTGCCTTTGCTTAATTATACCGACAGAGTGTATGATGAGGTTGATGATTTGCTTGAACTGGCTAAGGATAATGCATTTCAAATAAGAACATTGAATTTTGAATATAAAGATTTTAAGCAAAATGATACGGTAACAATGCGCTTAGATATTGATGCAAAATCAAGTGAGAGGGTATTTTCCGAGGATGTAAAATCACGGTGTAGAAACAAGGTAAGAAATGCAGCTAAAAAGTATGATTACAGACTTACATACGGACATGACTCCAAAGATATAGAAGCTTTTTATCAAATTTTCAGTGAAACAATGCACAAACACGGTACGCCTGTTCTGGGTAAGGGACTCTTTTATATGTTGGCAGAAGAATTTGCAGATGAAATTATCTTTTTCAATCTTTATGAAAATACCCAGGTAGTGGCAAGTATGTGCATCATGCTTGATGAAAAAATTGCATGGTATCCATGGGGCGGTGTAAAAAGCTCATATGCAAAGAGACTTGCCGGATATAAAATTTACTGGGACGTATTACAATATATATGCGACAATACGGATAAAAAAGTATTTGATTTCGGGCGTTCTTCGTATGGCGGTTCAACATATAAATTTAAGTCACAATTTGGCGCTGCACCTCTCAAAATAGATATACTTACATCACAGCAGAGTGACATATATTCCAAATATTCTTTTGCCTCAAAAGTTTGGAAGAAACTTCCAAAAAGTGTTGTTGATTTTTTCGGCCCTAAACTTTGTAAATATCTGGTTGATTTATGATTTGGCTGACTCTTGATGTAGAAGAAGTGACTGATATGAACTTTAAAGTGAAATGGAGAGAAGAACCTCCATTGGAGTATGAAAAATATATAGACAGTTTTATAGAGTTTTCCAAGAATCGTAATGCAACAGCCTTTGTGCTTGGCAGTTTTGCAAAAAAATATCCTCATATAGTGCAAAAACTATCTCAAAATGGTATTGAGATAGCTTGCCACGGTCTGCATCATAACCTTGTGTATGCTGAAGATTTTGAGATATGGAGCAAAGATTTAGTACAGGCAAAAAAAATACTTGAGGAACTTACATGTAAGCCGGTTTTAGGTTACAGAAGTCCAAGCTGGTCGATGCCTTTTGAAAAAAGATATTATGAATTTTTGGTAAAAGCAGGCTTTGAATACTCCTCATCATACTTTCCCATGAAGAACTATATGTACGGCAACAGTATCAATAAAAAAACTCCTTTTAGTATTTATACAAAATATGGACAAGTGCAAGAGCGTCCGATACCAAAAAACATCATTCCTTTTAGCGGAGGATTTTATCTACGCGTATTGCCTTTATGGCTTTTAAAACTGCTCTTTAAAAATACGAAAAATACAATTTTGTATATTCATCCGTATGAACTGATAGATACAAATTTATTGCGTTATTTTAAAAAATATACGGCATATAATTTTGATTATTTTTTGGCATTTTATGCTTCAAGTTACGCAAAAAATAAAATAAAGGCTCTTTTAGATGAGAAATAGAATAATTCAAGTTGTTTTATTATCTGCTATATTTATTTATCTTTTTTATGGACTTGATGTCAAAAAAATTGATTTTAACAAATTTTTTATACTTGGCACTGTGGCAACTTTTCTTGTTATATTCGTTTCTCAGCTTGTTTTGAGTCTGCGGTGGATGAGAATGACTGACTTGTCTTTCAAGATTTCTTTTGAAACGATTATAGTCTCAAGCGCGCTCAATATGATTTTACCTGCAAAACTGGGAGAACTTTCAAAAGCACTTTATCTGAAAAAATTTTACAAATATAATTATCATAAAACTCTCTCTATTATATTTGTGGAGCGTTTTTTTGATGTAATTATGCTTTTTTTACTGCTATGTATATGGGCATATGATTATGCTTCAGGTGATGTTGTAAAGTCTGCTTTGCTGCTACTGAGTATTTTAATTATTATGGTAATTTTCTTTTTTAATACAACAAAAACGTTACAGCTGCTCAAAAAAATACCTTTGCAGTTTTTAAGAATTTATCTGCAAAAAATCTATAAAGTTGTGCATAAAATGTTCAAATCACCATTATCTTTGTCTTTGTATACGGTAGCGTTATGGTTGACATACTTTCTTGGCACGTATGTATTTTTTACCTATGCGGTTGATTTTCATTTAGATATCACAGCTCTTCTTGGTCTGTTTATATTCTCTACTATTGCTCTTTCTCTGCCTTTGGCTCCAGCTGGAATAGGCACCTATGAAGCTGCCGTTGTGTTTTATTTAAGTACATACGGCGTAAGCAAAGAAGATGCTTTAGTGGCAGCAACACTCTATCATATTTTACTCTTTGCGGTGGATTTTTTATTGCTCTATCTCTTTTTATTAGTAAAAGACATCAAATTTAAAGAGTTGGTAAAACGATGAAGCTCTCCCTTTTACATGTGAGCATTACAGTACTCTTGTTTAGTGTATGCTCCCAGGCGCGAACACTTCCCAATTCCATCCTCCTGAGTAAGAATGCCTACAAAACATTGAATGTTCAAAACAATTTGAATATACCGAAAAAAAAAGGAGACTATACGCTTGCCTCACCATTTGGTGATGAGAGTGAAATGAACTGGGCAAAAAAATTCAACATCGTTGAACTTGGCAATGTTGAAAATCAGGATGTGACATACGGACTGTTAAATAAAAAAGGGCTGTTACATGTAACGCATCCTATTGCTTATGACTGGATGCCCGCATTTTATTATTATACTGAGGGGAAAAATAGAGCATTTGTTGATTGGCTCTATAAAAACAGAAATATTACAACACTCAATCCAGAGGGACCTTTTGTGCATTGCAGGGAAAATCATTATGAGTGGTGTCAGGATTATTATTATAATCTGGCAAATGAAGAGGTGATGCAAAAGAGAGTGAATGACCTGCTTGCAAATATGAAGCTTCGCGGTTTTAGAGGTCTTTTTTTTGACTGGGCATCTGGAAGATATATTGAAGAAGAGGCTTACAACCCAATGCTGCAAAATTTCAAAAAGCTTCATACAAAGCAAAGTTATTTTGATTTTGTCAGTAAGTTTTATAAAAAGCTCAAAGATTCAAATATATTTGTCGTTACCAACCAGGGTTTTAGAAAGGCAGAGTATATTCTTCCTTTTGTGGCGTATGATATGACAGAGAGTTATATAACAACCGATGTACGCAAAAAAATAAAAATACAGCTAACACAAAAAGGCTGGGTTGATTCTGTGATGGTGACAAATTATTACCCGATTTATGAGGATTCAAAAGATATCAGAGACTCTTTGAAGTTCATTGATCTTTTATGTGTATACAAAAAAAAGTATAAAAAGACCGGTTTCAAAAATTTTATTTATTTGAATTATCTGGCACCGGAATATAGAAAAGTCTATGAAAGTAGTCTGCTGTATAAAATGGTAAAACCAAAAAACGGCATATATTTTAGTTATGCAATGGCAAAGTTAGCAGACAGTATGGTCTATGCAGAGATTCCGCAAAATCGAAAACTAGAAAGAGACGAAATCTATTTTTATGATTTGGGAGATGTGCTTGGGAAAGAATATGAAAAACTCGATGCCATAGAGGGGTATATCCGCTTTTATGAAAAAGGTTTTGTTTTAGTCTCAAAGGCTTACAATAAAGAACTCTATTTAAAAATAACCTCACAATATTTGAAAAAAAATACAAAAGTGTATGATGCGTATAATAAAAGAGGGTTAAAAGTATCTCAACAAACTATAACTGTAGATTTAAAATTTCAAAAAGAGAGTTTCACACAAAAATATCTGCCATTGGGCAGAGTCTATTTATATCTCTGATTGTATTTCAACGACCCTGTCCCTTTTGTTATGCAAAAAATATTTTTTGACACTTTCTTGACCCTCTTTAGGAAGTTTAATAGTTACTAAAGCGCGGGTTCCCTCTTGTAAAATATAGTGCTTGTTGGGGATAACTATATCAAGTGTCATACTGTTAAAAGCAGGGTTGACTATTGGAGAGATCTGTTTTATGAGCGCACGTGCATGATACGGAGGTGTCGTGACAAAACTAATGTCGACTTCTTTGTTTACATGTATAAAGGGAAGCAGACCCGTTGCAAAACCGGCGCGGACAATGACTTTGTCAAGGTTGACAATAGTGCATACTTTTTGATCATTGTTTATAGTTTGACCTTCTTGCACCTGAATGTCTGCAATAAAACCATTAATATTGGCATACCCGTCAGCATGTTTTAGTTGATATTGCAGCTTTTGCAGTTCTGTTTTTTTTGTCCGAAGTGATGACTCAAGTGTTTTGAACTTTTCATAACGGCTTGCATCTTGGGATTTTTGTGTGTTAAGTGTAGTGATATAATTTCTTTTATAGTTGTTTTGTTCAAAATCCTGCACATATCCTTCAGCTTTGAGCAAGGCTATTTTTTTGAGCTCCATTGCTGCTAAATTTACATCGGCAGTACTGTGTGTAGTGTTTATATATGCAGCTAAATTATTTTTAATTTTTTGTATAGAAGCAATTTCTGTCTGCTTATTCTGAATATCTAAACGTATCAGCTCTTTATCAAGGGAATAAATATGCTCACCTTTTTTAACTCTGTCTCCATACTTTATATATAAATGTTTAATTTTACCGGCTGTACCGGATATAATGTCTTGACGCTGCACGGGGTATACAGCACCCTCAATACGAATACTGACATTATTATCTGAAACTTTGAGTTCTTTTTCTTCTTGAGATTTTGCACAGCCACTGAGTATAAGAATAAAAAGCAGACTGAGTGTAAAGAACTTTATTGCATAAGAATTCATCTATTTTCCCTTTTTTTGTTGCTAGATTTTAACATAAATTTATTTAAAAGAGTGTGGGTTCCAGCGCTTTAATTTTATAAGTTTTTCTATGTATATCACAGTAGCCGTATTTTTTAATCATTTCTACATGTAACTTTGTTCCATAGCCTTTATGCTTTTCGAATTGATACTCGGGGTATTTTTTTGCAGCCTCAAGAATGTCTACGTCATGTGTGACTTTTGCAAGTATTGATGCCGCACTTACTTCGGCAATTTTCCCATCAGCCTGTACCATTGTTGCAAGATTTTTTACCCCGTAGGTCTGGTTACCGTCAAAAAGGTACTCATCCGCTTTTAAGTTATTTAAAATGTCAATGAGTCCTTTTTTTAAGCAGGCAGATATACCGTTATTGTCTATATCGCGTGCAGAAAACTTTACAATATGATAGCTTGCGTTTTCGACGATTATCTCATATAAAGTCTCACGTTTTTTGGCTGTTAATTTTTTAGAGTCATTGAGTCCATCTATGTTTACATGTAAGATACATCCCGCCATCACCAAATCACCTGCCAAAGGTCCACGTCCCGCTTCATCTATGCCGCACAAAACACCCATATTAATCTCCTAAAGCCCAAATGTCAAAAGGAATTATATCCACACTGCTAAGCGGATGAGAAATATTGCCCTCTTTATTCATTGTAATAACCGTAATTTTCGTAATGCCGTAACTAAACAAAAAGGCTTCAATGCTTTCAAGTTTTTTAAATAATCGCCGCTCATCAACAAAAGGTTTGCAAAGTATAATCTCATCACTTTCAGGTAGATAAAAGTCTATGCCTTCTTCATAATAGCACTCGGTAGATGATTTTAAAAGTTCAAGATAGACCATGTTCTCAAAAAGTTTCGCAAAGTTTTTTTCAATACTCAAAGCACCTTTTAAGGAAGTGTCGCACAAGTAAACTTTTTTAGTTGCGCGCGCGTGATTGTATTTTGGAAGCAGATGAATATATTTTTTTTCTGCCAGAAGAGCAAATGATGCATAGAGTTTGTCTTTGGAAATTTTGCGTGTGAGTTTGAGCCTTTCATATAAAGTAAAGGCTGAGAGTTTTTGCGACATAAATTTTGCGCATAAACACAGAATATTAAATTCAATTTCACTCAGGGCAAATTTCAAAACATTTTGCAGATAGACTATCCTCTCATCCGGCGTGACCGTATGCATAGAAGCAAACCCACCAAGCTGAAAGAAATGGTTCAGTGCGCTTGAGTCATATTTGTGTTCGTACGCCAAAAACTCTTCATAATCGAGGGGATAGAGTGTCAAATGCTCTAAAACATCTATATCATAAGGAATTTCACTTGTTATAATTAACTGAGAAACATTGACAAATTTAATCTCAGGGTTGTAATTGTCCAAAACAAGCGTGTCAATTTTATTCAGATTGCAAAAAGATGCAAGTGAAGTATTGAGTTTATCTGTATCTATGCGTATGTCTCTGCAGTTTATATAGAGATAAGAACTTTTTTTTAAAGACAAAAGATAGTTTTTTACCAAGCGGCTTTTTCCACTTTTGCTTATACCGTTGATTTGGTATGATTTGTCATCTATAAAAACTTTTCTTTGTATATATTTTTCTACATGTAAATCAGTTTTGTAAAATTCCTCGAGTAATATTTCCATAAATTTCCCAATTTTTAAACTTCACAATTGTATCACTTCCTTATTAAAAGGAAATAAATTATAGATAAAATCGATTTTTATGCCCTAAATCCTTGAATATTTGTACCGCTTTGAGTATAATTCCGTTCCCTTAAATAGTTGGGCTAGGATCCAACGAGTTCTTTAGAAGGAAAAACATGGAAAAAATTCGTTTAAAATTGAAAGCTTACGATCATCGTGTATTAGATAGATCAGTAGCGTCAATCGTTGAGGCTGTAAAGCGTACAGGTGCCGTAATTCGTGGTCCAATACCTTTACCAACAAAAATTCGTAAATATACAGTATTGAAATCAGTTCACGTTAACAAAAAAGCTCGTGAGCAATTTGAAATTCGTATGCACGCAAGAATGATCGACATCGTTTCTGCAACACCGGAAACAGTAGATTCATTAATGAAACTAGATCTTGCACCGGAAGTGGACGTTGAAGTTCGCTCTATGGACAAATAGGAGTAATCGTGGAATATATTGTTGAAAAAATCGGTATGAGCCGTACTATCACAGTTCCGTCTAAGCCAGTTACTCTTTTAAGAGTTTTGGACGCGAAAGTGTGTGAAGTGAATGAAGGTACTGCAATTGTAGCTTACAATAGCGGTAAAAAAATGAATAAAGCAATAGAAGGTCAACAGAAGAAATACAATCTTCCAACTGAATTTAACCGTTTCGTTACTTTAGAAGTAGTAAACGCCGAAGCTGGTGATTTAGATTTAGCTCCATTAGCAGATGCTAGTGAACTTAAAACTACTTTCAACACTAAAGGTCGTGGTTTTTCAGGTGCAATGAAGCGTTGGAATTTCGGTGGTGGTCCTGCATCTCACGGTCATAGATTTGGTCGTAGAACAGGTTCTATCGGTAATGCTGAATGGCCAGGTCGTGTAATGAAGGGTAAGAAAATGCCTGGACAATACGGAAATACACAAAACAGTGTAAAAAATGAGATCGTTTCTTTCGATGCTGAAAACAAAATCATTGCGGTTTTAGGTTCAGTTTCAGGTGCTAACGGTGCTCTAGGTCGTGTAAAGGTAGCTAAATAATGAGCGCAATCGTTTTAAATGAAAAAATGGAAAAAGCATCTGAGTTAGCATTACCAGAGGCATTCTCTGGAATTAACCCTCATAACCTTTATCTTTATGTAAAGTCTGCTCAAGCTGCACAACGTGCAAACACAGCGACTACTAAGGGTAGAAGTGAAGTACGTGGTGGTGGTAAAAAGCCATGGGCTCAAAAAGGTGGCGGTCGTGCTCGTGCCGGTTCCCGTCGTTCTCCTATATTCGTAGGTGGTGGTAAAGCTTTCGGTTCTAAAAACAACCGCAACTATGATTTAAAAGTAAATAAAAAGCAGAAGAAACTTGCTTTAAACTTTGCTTTAAATGAGCATGCACAAAATGGTACTCTTTTTATCGTTGACAGTATCTCTGTTGAGTCTGGTAAAACTAAAGATGCGGCAGCAATGTTCAAAGCTTTAGGTCAAAGAGATACACTTTTTGTTAAATCTTTATTAGATGAGAAAACATTTTTAGCGTTTGAGAATTTACATCAAACATATGTTGTTGAATCTAATGAGTTAAACGCATACTTAGCTGCTAACTATCGCTCAATCGTGATAGAAAAAGCTGTATGGGAAACTTTAACAAGTGAGGCTAAGTAATGGCTGATATTACAGATATTAAATCTATTTTATATACAGAAAAGACTTTAGGTTTACAAGAAGATGGTGTTATTGTTGTTCAAACATCACCACGTATGACTAAAACAGGTCTTAAAGAGGTGTTTAGAGAGTATTTTGGGATTATTCCAACAAAAATTAATTCTCTAAATCAAAGCGGAAAAGTAAAACGTTTCCGTGGTGTACAGGGTAAACAAAATGACTTTAAAAAGTTTTATGTTACGTTGCCTGAGGGTGCACAAATAGAAAGTTTGGCGGTATAAGATGGCAATTAAAACTTATAGACCGATAACTCCGTCTCGTCGTTTTTATACGAATGTAGATAGTTCAGATATTACTGCTAAAGCTAGTGTTCGTTCATTATTAGTAAAACTTCCAACAACTGCTGGTCGTAACAATAATGGTCGTATCACATCTCGCCACAAACAAGCTGGTGCGAAAAAGCTTTACCGTATTATTGATTTTAAAAGAAATAAATTTGGTGTACCGGCTACAGTATCTGCAATTGAGTATGATCCGTACCGTAACTGTCGTATCGCATTAATTACTTATGCTGATGGTGAAAAAAGATACATCTTGCAACCAAAAGGTTTAAATGTTGGAGATAAAGTTGAGTCTGCAGAGTCTGGTTTAGATGTTAAGCCGGGTAATACAATGAAACTTCAAAACATTCCTGTTGGTACACTTGTACATAATGTTGAGTTAAAAGTTGGCAAAGGCGGACAAATGGTTCGTTCAGCTGGAACTTCTGCTCAAATTATGGGTCGTGACGGCAAATATGTATCTTTACGTATGCCTTCATCAGAGATGCGTTTAGTACTTGGTGAGTGTTTAGCTACTGTTGGAATCGTTGGTAATGAAGAATTTGCAAACATCGTTATTGCAAAAGCCGGTCGTCAACGTCACCTTGGTATTCGTCCACAGACTCGTGGTTCTGCAATGAACCCTATTGATCACCCGCATGGTGGTGGTGAAGGTAAAACGAACTCAGGTCGTCATCCGGTTACTCCTTGGGGTAAACCAACTAAGGGTGCTAAAACTCGTCGTAAGAAAGCTAGTGATAAATTAATTATTACTCGCCGTAAACCAAATGCTAAAAGGGTAGGTTAATAATGGCTCGTTCAGTAAAAAAAGGTCCATTCGTAGATGATCATTTAATGAAAAAAGTGGAGGCTATGAAAGCCGAAGCGAAGAAAAAACCTATTAAAACTTGGTCAAGAAGATCTATGGTTCTTCCTGATATGGTTGGTTTGACAATAAATGTTCATAATGGTCGCCAATTCGTTCCTGTATATGTTACAGAGAACCACATTGGTTATAAACTTGGTGAATTTGCACCAACTCGTACATTCAAGGGCCACAAGGGCTCTGTTCAGAAGAAGGGGTAATCATGGCTAGAGCATTATTAAAATTTATCCGTGTTTCACCTATCAAATCTCGTCTTATTGCGCGTGAAGTGCAGGGTATGAATGCGGAAGTTGCTATGGCAGCTTTAGAGTTCACTCCAAATAAGGCGGCAAAAATTATCTCTAAAGTTATTGCATCTGCAGTTGCTAACAGCGGTAGTGAAGCTGAAGATTGTGTAATTACATCATGTCGTGTTGACAATGGTCCAGTACTTAAACGTTTCCGTCCACGTGCTCGTGGTATGGCGTCTGGTATTCGTAAACCAACAGCACATATCTTAGTAGAAGTAGAGGGTAAATAGTATGGGTCAAAAAGTTAATCCTATTGGTTTACGTCTTGGTATCAACCGCAACTGGGAATCTCGTTGGTTTCCTAATTTTAAAACTGCTCCGGCAGCTTTAGGTGAAGATCACAAGATAAGAACATTTTTGAAAAAAGAGCTTTACTATGCTGGTGTTTCTAACATCATCATTGAAAGAACAGTAAAAAGACTTCGTGTAACTATCGTTGCAGCACGTCCTGGTATTATTATCGGGAAGAAAGGTGCAGATATAGAGAAGTTGAAAACAGCTGTTCAAAAACTTGTTGGTAAAACTGTATCTATTAACATTAAAGAAGAGAAAAAAGCACAAACTTCAGCACAATTAGTTGCTGAAAATGTTGCTACTCAGTTAGAACGTCGTGTTGCATTCCGTAGAGCTATGAAAAAAGTTATGCAAGGTGCACAGCGTTCTGGTGCTAAAGGTATCAAAGTTGCAGTTGCAGGTCGTTTGGGCGGTGCTGAAATGGCACGTACTGAATGGTACTTAGAGGGACGTGTTCCTCTTCATACTCTTCGTGCAAAAATTGATTACGGTTTCGCTGAAGCTCATACTACTTATGGAATCATAGGTGTTAAAGTGTGGATTTTCAAAGGGGAAGTACTTACTAAAGGTATTCCTGCAGAAGCTAAAGAAGAGAAAAAAGAGCGTCGTGGTAGAAAACCAGTTAGACGTGAAAATAGTGAAAAGGCTGAATAATCATGTTAATGCCAAAAAGAACAAAATATCGTAAAGTAATGAAAGGACGTAACCGTGGTTACGCTCGTTCTGGCTATAAATTATCTTTTGGTGACATCGCATTTAAAGCGGTAGAAGCTGGTCGTATCAACTCACGTCAGATTGAGTCGGCTCGTATTTCTGCAACTCGTCACATTAAAAGACAAGGTAAGATTTGGATTCGTGTATTCCCTGCCAAGCCGTTAACTGCAAAACCTCTTGAAACTCGTATGGGTAAAGGTAAAGGTGCTGTTGACCAATGGGTAATGAACATTAAACCAGGTCGTATAATCTTTGAAATGGGTGGTGTACCAGAAGAGATTGCTCGTGAAGCATTAACTCTTGCTATGCATAAACTACCATTCAAATGTAAAATTGTTACTGCGGAGATGAACAATGAAATATTCTGATTTAGCAGAAAAAAGTTCAGCAGAGCTTCAAGCAATGCTTAAAGAGAAAAAGACTGAACTGTTTACTTTAAAAATTAAACAAAAAATGATGCAATTACAAAATACTAGCGAACTTCGTGTTGCTAAAAAAGATATTGCTAGAATGAATACTGCACTTGCTGCAGTAGCAAAGTAGGGGCGAGCGATGGCTAATAAGCGTGAAATTCAAGGTAACGTAATTAAAATTGCAGGCGATAAAACAGTAACTATAGTTGTTGAACGTCGTGTAATGCATCCTCGTTATCACAAAGTTGTAAAGCGTTTCAAAAAGTACCTGGTACATGATGAACGTAATGAAGTAAAAGTTGGAGACGAGATTATTGCAATCGAGTGTCGTCCACTTTCTAAGACTAAATCTTTTAGACTTAAATCAGTTGTAAAAGGAGCGTAGTATGATTCAAGGTTTTACTCGTTTAAATGTAGCTGATAATACAGGTGCTAAAGAGATTATGTGTATTAAGGTACTTGGCGGTTCTAAGCGTCGTTATGCATCAGTAGGTGACGTTATCGTTGCTTCTGTAAAAAAAGCGATTCCAACTGCTAAAGTTAAAAAAGGTAAAGTTGTAAAAGCTGTTGTTGTTAGAACTCATAAAGAAGTTCAACGTGAAAACGGATCATTAATCCGTTTTGATGACAATGCAGCAGTTATACTTGATGACAAGAGAGAGCCTATTGGTACTCGTATATTCGGACCAATCGGTCGTGAAGTACGTTACGCAGGATTTATGAAAATTGTATCTCTTGCTCCGGAGGTTGTTTAATGGCAAAGTTTAATTTCAAAAAAGGCGATATGGTAGAAATTATCGCGGGCGATGACAAAGGTACTAAAGCAGCTGTACTTGCGGTATTCCCTAAGAAAAACAAAGTAATCGTTGAGGGTTGTAAAATAGCTAAAAAAGCTGTGAAACCAACTGAAGAGAACGCTAAAGGTGGGCATATCAATAAAGAGATGCCAATCGATGTTTCAAACGTACGTAAAGTGGAGGCATAATTAGATGGCTCGTTTAAAAGAAAAATATTTAGCTCTTAAACCAGAGATCCAGGAAGCTTTAGATATCAAAAATGTAATGCAGATTCCTGCATTTGACAAGATTGTTATCTCTGTTGGTGCTGGTTTTGCTATGAAAGATAACAAACTAATTCAAAATATTGAAGATACAATTACTACAATAGCTGGTCAAAAAGCATCTACTGTAATTGCTAAGAAATCTGTTGCAGGTTTCAAAGTACGTGAAGGTATGCCGGTAGGTATTCGTGTAACACTTCGTGGTGAAAATATGTATAACTTTTTTGATCGCCTTGTAGCTATCGCACTTCCACGTGTGAAAGATTTCCGTGGTGTTCCAAGAAATGGTTTTGACGGTCGTGGTAACTATAACTTCGGTCTTCAAGAACAACTTATTTTCCCTGAAATTAGTTATGATTCAATTATGCAAATTCATGGTATGAATATCACAGTTGTCACAACTGCTGATTCAGACAAGGCAGCATTTACTCTTTTAGAGAAAATGGGAATGCCTTTTACTAAAGGGAGCAACTAATGGCTAAGAAGTCTATGATAGCTAAAGCTGCGAGAACTCCAAAATTCAAAGTACGTGGATATACACGTTGTCAGATTTGTGGTCGTCCACACTCTGTATTGAGAGATTTTGGGATTTGTCGTATCTGTTTTAGAAAAATGGCAAATGAAGGTTTAATACCAGGTGTTAGAAAGTCTTCTTGGTAAGCCAAGAGGAAACTGCTAGCAGTCAGCAGTTATCTTGTTTTTGCAAGATAGCTACAATCAAGGAAAAATAAATGGCAATAAATGATTTAGTATCAGATGCGTTAACTCGTATTCGTAATGCTGGTATGAGAAGATTACCGGTTACAACTTTAGTTCACTCTAAGAGTGTTGAAGCTGTAGCAAATATCTTAGTAGATAAAGGTTACGTTGAGTCTTGTAATGTAATCGAAGACGGCGTAAAAAAGACTATCAAAGTTGTACTTAAGTACGGTGAAGATGGTAAAACTGTAATCAATGAAATGAAAAGAGTTTCTAAGCCTGGTAGACGTGTTTATCAAGGTAAAGAAGATATAAAACGTTTCAAAAATGGTTACGGAACTATTATTGTTAGTACATCACACGGCGTTCTACCAAATGACAAAGCTTATGAGCTTGGCATTGGTGGTGAAGTTATGTGTACGGTTTGGTAGGGAGATAGCATGTCAAGAATTGGAAAAAATCCTGTAGAATTTGCTAGTGACATTACTGTTACTACAAATGGAAATGTTATAACTTTTGCTAAAGGCAAAAATAGTGTTGATTTAGATACCAAGGGTTATGTTACTTTCGAAGTAGAAGGGAACACTTTAACTTTTAAAAATCTTTCAGATTCTCGTGAGCATAGAGCTTTCTGGGGAACTTTTAGAGCATTGGCTCAAAATATCGTTACTGGTTTAACTACTGGTTATTCTAAGCAATTAGAAATCAACGGTGTTGGTTATAGAGCAGCTGTAAAAGGAAAAGTTTTAAATCTTCAACTTGGTTTCTCTCATGATATTAATTATGAGCTGCCAGAAGGTTTAGAAGCAAGCGTTGAAAAGAATGTAATTACTCTTAAAAGCCATGACAAACAAATGTTAGGTCAAGCTGCTGCTGAGATTAGATCATTCCGTCCACCAGAGCCTTACAAAGGTAAAGGTGTTAAATACATAGATGAGCATATCGTGCGTAAAGCCGGTAAAACTGCTAAGAAATAAGGGAGGAAGATAAATGAATGCTAAAGTATTAAAGAATAAAATAGCTAACCGTTTAAAGCGTAAGCGTCGTATTCGTGCAAAAATTCACGGTAGTGCTACACTTCCTCGTGTTTCTGTATTTAAATCAAACCGTTACCTAAGTGTACAGGCAATTGATGATGCAACTGCAACAACAATTTGTTCACTACACTCAAAGGCTACTGGTCACAAAGCGAACAAAGAAGGTGCTGCTGCACTTGGTGAAGCATTTGCTGCTAAACTAAAAGAAGCAAACATCTCTGAGATTGTATTTGACCGTAATGGTTACCAATATCACGGCGTAATTGCTGCATTTGGTGACGCAGTTCGTGCAAACGAAATTAAGTTCTAGGAGCGCATGGCTATGACAGAAATCAATAGAGATGAATTTGAAGAATCAATTGTAAATATTGGTCGTGTAACTAAAGTTGTTAAGGGTGGTAGACGTTTTCGTTTTACTGCGCTTATCGTTGTTGGTAACAAAAACGGTACTGTAGGTTATGGTGTTGGTAAAGCAAAAGAAGTTCCTGATGCTATACGTAAAGCTGTTGATAACGCTTTTAAAAATTTAACAACTGTTAAAATTAAAGGTTCTACAATAGCACACGATATTGAGCATAAATATAATGCTTCTCGTGTATTGTTAAAGCCAGCATCAGAAGGTACTGGTGTTATTGCCGGTGGAGCAGCTCGTCCTGTTCTTGAGCTTGCAGGTGTACAAGATATACTTACAAAATCAATCGGTTCAAACAATCCAAACACACTAGTACGTGCTACAATCGAAGCACTATCTCGTATAAAAGGATAGAAAATGGGTATTGAAAACTTACAACCTGCCGAAGGTTCAACATCTAATCGTAAACGTGTTGGACGTGGTCAAGGTTCTGGTACTGGTAAGACTGCTGCTCGTGGTCAAAAAGGTCAGAAATCTCGTTCAGGTTACAAAAGAAAAAGAAACTTTGAAGGTGGTCAACAACCACTTGCAAAACGTTTACCAAAGATTGGTTTTCACTCTAAAGTGATTAAACCATACGTAATTAACGTTGAAAAAATTAAAGCTGTTGCAGAACTTGGTGAAATTACAATGGAGACAATCCGTTCAGTTCACAAAGTTGCATCTTCAGTGACTAAAATTAAACTAGTAGGTGCTAAAGCGAAAGATTTGGCATCGAAAATTAAAGACGAAAACGTTACAACAACAGGTAACTAGTTGTGAATAAAAATCTAGTAAATAAGATACTTATTACTATCGGTTTTTTATTTATCTACCGCCTACTGGCTTATGTGCCGGTTCCCGGCGTAGATACAGCTGTTATTGCTTCTTTCTTCGACTCACACCAATCAGATGCATTAGGATTATTTAACATGTTCAGCGGGAATGCTGTACAACGATTATCTATAATCTCTTTAGGTATTATGCCTTATATCACCGCCTCAATTATTATGGAGCTTTTAGCTGCAACATTTCCAACACTTGGTCAAATGAAAAAAGAGCGTGACGGTATGGTGAAATACATGCAGATTATTCGTTATGCAACTATTGTTATAACGCTTATTCAGGCTGTTGGTGTAAGTGTGGGACTACAAAGCTTAACTGGACCTACGGGTAACTCTGCAATTCTTGCCGATCATACAACCTTCATAATGCTTTCTGCAGTTTCAATGCTTGCAGGAACAATGTTGTTGATGTGGATTGGTGAGCAGATTACACAAAGCGGTATCGGTAACGGTATATCTTTGATTATCTTTGCAGGTATTGTTTCAGCGATTCCAAGAGCAATCGGACAAACAATTGAAATGGTAAACACCGGTGCAATGAGTTTTATAACAGTAATTGCTATTTTACTGCTTGTACTTGCAACGGTTGGTATAATCATTTATGTTGAACTCGGTGAGCGTCGTGTGCCTATTACCTATGCTAAAAAGACGATGATGCAAAACCAAAATAAACGTGTAATGAATTATATTCCTATTAAAGTGAACTTGGCCGGTGTTATTCCGGTTATCTTTGCTTCTGCAATTTTAATGTTTCCGATGACTGTACTCTCAAGCAGTACAAATCCGGCTATTCAGGCAATTGCGGATTATTTGAATCCAAACAGTTACTTTTTTAACTTTTTAACTTTTGTATTTGTTGTATTTTTTGCATTTTTCTATGCATCCATCACATTCAATGCAAAAGATATTGCTGATAACCTAAAACGTCAAGGTGGATTTATTCCGGGTATTCGTACTGGTGAAGCTACTAAAAATTTCTTAAATGAAACAGCGAGTAGACTTACATTTACCGGTGCACTTTATCTTGGACTGGTTGCAACTTTACCTTTTATGATTATAAAAGGCATGGGTGTTCCATTCTTCTTTGGTGGTACAGCAGTTTTAATCGTTGTTCAGGTTGCACTTGATACGATGAGAAAAATTGAAGCTCAGATTTATATGAGTAAATATGAAACACTAAGTGCAGTCGGTCTTTAATTATGGCGATTGCACTTAGAAAACCAGCGGAGATAGAAAAACTTAGAGCTGCCAATAAAATTGTTGGCGGTGCTTTGGATTTACTTCGTGAAAATACAAAAGTAGGTATGAGTCTTAAAGAGATGGATGCTATGGCTGAAGATTACATCAGAAGTCATGGAGCACGTCCTTCTTTTAAAGGCTTATATGGCTTTCCTAATGCTGTGTGTACATCACTTAATGAAGTGATTATTCACGGTATACCATCTGATTATAAACTGCAAGAGGGTGATGTTATCGGTTACGATATCGGTACTGAACTTGAAGGCTGGTTTGGTGATGCTGCAATCAGTATGGGTGTGGGTGAAATTACAAAAGCAGATGAAGATTTGATTAGCTGTTCAAAAGATACTTTAATGCATGCCATTGAAAATATTAAACAAGGAATGCGCTTTAAAGAGCTTTCATTTTTAATGGAAAACTTCATTCGTGATCGTGGTTTTGTTCCACTTAAAAACTTTTGTGGTCATGGTATAGGGAAGAAACCTCATGAAGAACCGGAAATTCCAAATTATCTTGAAGGCGGTTCACCGAAGTCTGGTCCAAAGATAAAAAATGGAATGGTTTTTTGTTTGGAACCTATGATATGTCAAAAAGATT
>CAZDEM010000007.1:0-20720 GCA_964504315.1 uncultured Sulfurimonas sp. | reverse complement strand
GTATATCTCCATGACCCTTAAAACGCGCACCTTGTAATTTCATTACAAGTTTTGCACCGTCTTTAAACGTGTAAGCATCGTCTATATCTTTTATAAAACCGCTAAAGTCTTCACTTACTAAATTGTATTCTATATGATAAAGAATCCCTTTTGAAGCAAGAAAATGCACAAAATGTTTGTAAGCATCCGGATCATTCATTTGCATTTCCTGCATCAATGTACTTGAGAGACGCAGCATATATATCTGCAGAGTGATTGCTTTTGAAAAAGGGATATTGCTGTACTGGGCATCAACCGCTATGGTTGCACCGCTCAATATTTTTTTGACATAAGAGGGCATTTTGGTTTTTGTGTATGCACTTACATAATTTGTAAAGGCATCGGCATTTTGTAAAACAAATTCAAAATGCTTTTTTGTGTTGAGATAACCGCTATCATCTGTAGCCTTTTTTAATACCAGGCCATTTGATTCCAATGCTTGCACATTTTCATCTATGAGTTTTTGCATAAAAGCATTTCCAATCAATGGAGCAAGAATAACAAGAAGGATAATCAGTATAGATGCAATAAGTGTCGTTTTTTTCATATAAAATACCTGTTTGAGTTATTAAGATACAGACATTATATAGTAATAGAATTAATTTATTTTGATGGAGTAAAAAAAGATTTTACCAATGCAAAAGCATTGATAAAAAGAGTAAACGATTAACGTTTAGAGAATTGACGAGAACGACGAGCTTTACGCTTACCTGGTTTCTTACGTTCAACAACACGTGAATCACGAGTCATCATACCCTCAGGTTTAAGAATTGCTTTAATCTCAGGATTAAAAGCAACCAATGCACGAGAAATACCGTGACGAAGAGCGTCAGCCTGACCACCGAAACCACCACCTAAAGTAGTTGCTACAATGTCCACTGAACCGTCTTGTTTAGAAAGAACTAAAGGTTGTTTTACACGAAGTTTTTTCGCTTCTAGCCCACCTAACCATGCATCTAATGAAAGACCGTTGATAGTGATTTTACCACTTCCTGGAGTTAACCATACTTTTGCTATAGACGCTTTACGACGACCAGTTGCATATATTTTCTTTGCCATATAATCAGTCCTTATTTAGCAATTTGTGCAGTGTGAGGATGCTCAGCACCTGCATAAATTTTTAATTTTTTAAGCATTTTAGCACCAAGCTTAGTTTTAGGAAGCATACCGCGAGTCGCTAATTTGTATAGTTTCTCAGGGTTTTTCTCTAAAAGCTCAGTCATTTTAACACTTCTTGTGCTACCGAAGTAACCAGAGTGAGAAAAATATTCTTTATTTGCTATTTTTCCAAGACCGTTAAATTTTGCCTTAGAAGCATTAATGATAACTACATAGTCACCACAGTCGATATTAGGAGTAAAACATGCTTTGTTCTTACCACGAAGTATAGTTGCTACTTCAGTGATCATACGACCAAAAGTTTTACCCTCAGCATCAATCAAAACCCATTTTTGATCGATTTGTTCAGGAGTTGCAATTTTTGTAAATTTCATTCTCGAACCCTTCAAGTAATTTTATTTGATGGAAGTATAGCCGTATAAACTTGCAAATAACTTAAATTAAGTCATTTATAAGGTTTAGGAAACCTTTATATACGACTTTATGTTAGAATGTGAAACATACATCCTAATAGAGGTTTAAAAGTATAGCATGAATATAAAAAGTAATATATGGTTTGAAAATGAAAAACATGGATTTTTTGGTAAAGGCCGCATTGAACTCCTAGAAAAAATAGATGCGCATGGTTCCATTAGTGCAGCTGCAAAAGCTATGAAGATGAGCTATAAGGCAGCTTGGGACGCCATAAACGAAATGAATAATTTATCTGAAACTCCAATAGTAAAACGGGAAAGTGGCGGAAAAGGAGGTGGTGGCACAGTTCTTACCGAGCAGGGGCATACTACTGTTGCATTATATAAAAAACTTGAGAAGATGCAGAAACATTTTTTGAGTTTTATCGAGAGTATCGGTGATGATATAGATTCACTAGAAAAATTTTCAAAAAGAATGACCTTTCGAACAACTGCTAGAAATCAGCTTTTGGGCAGTGTAAAAAAAATAAATATGACACAACTAGGCGCAAATATTACGCTAAGCTTATCAGGAGGAGAAGAAGTAGAAGTTTTCATAACCCGCCGTAGTTTGGATGAGATGCAGATTACAAATACAACAAAGCTTTTTGTTTTATTAAAATCATCATGGATTGAAGTGTCAAACAAATCTAAAGAAAATTGCAATAACAACATACCTTGCACACTTACAAATATCACAACAGATGCACACAATGCAGAGATTGATCTGCTTACGTCCGGTGGAAACACCTTAACAGCCTCTTTAAGTTTAAAATCCTTTGAAGACCTGTCGTTACAAGAAGGTGACACTGCCTGGATCTCTTTTAAACCATCAAATGCAATATTGGCTCTTTAAGTTTACAAATTGTAACGTATCGTTATATATTTTAAAATATAACGATATTTTTGAATGTTTCGTTATATATTTTATTATACTACGGTACAACAAACTTCTACGGAGAAAAAATAATGTATCGTAAATATTCTTTAGTATCTATTGCCCTTAGTTTACTTACACCAATTCTGATGGCTGATACTCCTAAAATAGCAATAAAAACAAATAATCAACTTGTCTATGAAAAACAGCAAAGTGTTGATAAATTCTCACAAATGTTTTCAAACGGAGAGTTTTTCGGTCGTCTACGTTCAAATACATTCTCTTATACATGGGAAAAAGAGAGTGCAACACATAAAGATTATCTTATCAGTGGGCTTGGAGGTTCACTTATTTACAAAAGTGCAAGATTTAATGATGTTTCTTTTGGCACCGGACTCTACTACTCCCATGCTTTTTTTAATGACTCAAAATATCCGGTTACTACTTTAAGTAAAGGAAAAGATCTACTCAGCAGATTTGATTTTGTAAATACCGGTAGTAAAGATATGGCTGTGCTTGGACAGGCTTACATAGATTATACCGGCATAAAGCATACAAAAATCACTCTAGGTCGTCAGCTTGTTGAGACTTTTTATACAAAAAGCAATGATACAAAGATGATACCAAACACTTTTGACGGTGTCGTTTTACAAAATGCTTCACTGCCATCTACAAAAATAAAACTTGCTTACTTAACAAAACAAAAGTTGCGTGACCACACAACAGCACACTCTGTTTTAATGTATGGAGATGCAAATTCTACCTCATCACTGCGTCCCGAGTGGAGCGAAAATGATGACTCGGCTATGCATAAAGGTTTGACATATACAGCTTTAAAAGCAGCCGGTGTTTCCACAGATGCTCCGCTTATAACAGGAGATTTACATAACACTTCTGTTAAAAATTTCAAAACAGATCTTTCTTTTTACTATGTACCTGAGCTTCTAAGTGAAATTATGGGCGAATTAAACTATAAAATTGTATTTAAGGGCTTTACACTTACGCCAGGACTACGCTACATAAAACAAATAGATGATAAAGCCGGAGAAATAGGCGGAGCAGCGTATAACGCAAGTGCAGCTTCTCTTGTAGGTTACAAAAATCCAAATTCTCTTGACTCACAAATGATTGCAGCAAGGTTAGTTTTTAAAATGAACAATTACAAATTAAATCTTGCCTATTCAAAAGTATTTGATGAAGCAGACCTTATCACTCCGTGGCGAGGGTTTCCAACGGCTGGTTACACTCGTTCTATGGCAAGATACAACTGGCAGGCTAATACAAAAAGTTACCGTATTGAGCTTGTAAGAAATGCAAACAAAACAGGGATTTACAAAAACACTTTTATTCAGGCTTCTATTTTACATACAGATGCCGATGAGAACAAAGGATATTTTGATGAAAACTACTACTACATAGGTTTTGTACAAAATCCTCTCCAAAACCTGCAATGGAGGCTTCGTCTAGGCTATCAGGATACAAAAAAAGTCAATAGTGACGGACTTGACAGCCGTTTGGAACTGAATTATCTCTTTTAGGAAAGAAAATGACAAAAATAATAACAGCGCTTCTTTTTATCAGCTTTTCACTCTATGCCAAAAGTATAAATGTTGCCGTAGCGGCAAATGTAAGCTATGCCATTCATGACCTTGTAAGTGAATTTCACAAGCGCCACCCTGATACAGAAGTACAAATCACACTAGGCAGCAGCGGGAAACTCACGGCACAAATACATAATGGTGCGCCTTATGATATTTTGATGTCTGCTAATATGAAATATCCAAATGCTTTGTATAAAAACTCTCTGGCAATCACAAAACCCGTCGTATATGCAAAAGGTGCTCTTGCAATATTGAGTACAAAAAAAAGAGACTTTACCGGAGGCATTCACATAGTGACTGACAAAAATATCAGAAGAATCGCAATTGCCAATCCAAAAACTGCACCTTATGGCAAAGCGGCTGTAGAAGCGCTCAAAAATGCACACTTGTATGCAGAAGTCAAAAACAAGTTTATTTATGGAGAGTCTGTTTCCCAGACCGTTGCCTATACCGTTACGGCGGCAGATTTGGGCTTTATAGCCAAATCGTCGCTCTTTTCACCTAAAATGAAACAGTATAAAAAAGGTATAAATTTCATAGACGTAGACCAAAAACTCTACACGCCCATTAAGCAGGGTATAGTTTTGCTCAAACGTGCTGCTGACAATGCAGATGCACAGGCTTTTTACACATTTATACTCTCAAAAAAGTGTAAAAATATTTTTAAAGCATACGGGTACCAGGTACAATGAGTCACATCATAGCTCAGGTTCAAGAAATTCAAAGTGTTCAAAATCTCAATATTCTCAGCTTTACATGTAAAGATACACCACTTAAAATGATGAGTCTGGATTTAAACGACACGATTACAAAAGACTCACAGGTAATGCTTACATGTAAACCTACAGCCATAGCCATCGGTAAAAATATAGAGGGCGAGCTCAGCTATGCGAATCAGTTACATGTAACAATTGTATCATTAGAAGTCGGTCAGCTTTTATGTGCATTGAAATTACAGTTTAAAGAGTTTGTTTTGGAGTCTATCATTACAACAGATTCCCAAAAAAGAATGCAGCTCCAAGCAGGAGATAAAGTCACCGCACTTATAAAGTCGAGTGATTTATCTATAAAAGAGGTGCTTTAATGAATTATGAACCTTTTGTCATATCATTTAAACTTGCAGCTTTGACGGCTCTCATACTTTTTTGTATTGCCCTGCCTCTTGCCTGGTATCTCTCGCAAACCAAATCTCGGACAAAACCTTTTTTAGAAGCACTCACCGCTCTGCCCATTGTCCTGCCGCCTTCCGTTTTGGGTTTTTATCTACTCTGGGCACTCTCTTACAATTCACCAATCGGTCACTTTTTTGAAGAGACTTTCGGTGTAAAACTTGTGTTTTCTTTTACAGGTCTGGTAGTTGCGAGCTGTTTTTATTCTCTTCCCTTTATGGTACAGCCTCTGCAAAACGGCTTTGAGAGCATAAACAAAAATATGCTTGAGGCAAGTTATATTGCAGGAAAAAGCAAACTGCAAACCATATTTGCCGTAGCACTGCCAAATATGAAGCCAGCTGTTATGACGGCAATCATTGTAACATTTGCCCACACAGTCGGAGAGTTTGGCGTGGTTTTAATGGTAGGAGGAAGCATACCGGGCGAAACGAAAGTAGCATCAGTTGCAATTTATGAAATGGTTGAGACTATGGACTATACCTCAGCACACATTTACAGCGCCATTATGGTAGGTATCTCTTTTATTGTACTTTTAAGCGTATATCTTTTTAATGCCAGACAAAACAGAAGGTTCGGATTATGATAGAAATTGGCATCAACAAAACACTCCACGGAGCCGACGGAGCTATGGACTTGTCTGTAAACCTGCATATAAAAGAGAAAGAATTTGTAGCCCTGAGCGGAAAAAGCGGCAGCGGAAAAACAACACTGCTGCGCATACTCGCAGGGCTTGAAGATGCAAAAGGTACAATAAAAGTTCATGATAAGTTATGGCTTGAGGGCAACAAATCACTTCCCGTTCAAAAAAGAGAAATCGGTTTTGTATTTCAGGATTATGCACTTTTTGAAAATATGAGTGTAGAAAAGAATTTGCTTTTTGTAAATAACGACAAAGCATTGGCAAAAAAACTTCTGCAACTCACAGAGCTTCATGAACTCAAATACAGATACCCAAACAGTCTCAGCGGCGGACAGAAACAAAGAGTCAGCATCTGCCGTGCTTTAATGAAAAGACCGAAAATTCTACTGCTGGATGAACCGCTCTCAGCCCTTGACCCTGCCATGCGTACAAAACTGCAAAATGAACTGCTTACCCTGCATAAAGAGTTTGGCACAACAACCATTATGGTCAGTCATGACCCAAGTGAAATTTACCGTCTGGCAAACCGTGTTATAGTTTTGCAAAACGGAAAAGTCATCAACGACGGTTCACCAAAAAAGGTACTGCTCAAAACACAGGGAAGCCAAAAGTTCTCTTTTGAAGGAGAACTTCTTGATATAAAAAAAGTAGATGTCATTTATATAGCTATAGTAGCCATAGGACAGCAACTCGTCGAGGTTGTTGTAAGTTCTGAGGAAGCAAAAAATCTTCAAATCGGTAATATTGTGCATGTCAGCACTAAAGCATTTAACCCAATTTTAACATAATCCCCCCCCCTGTGTGTTTTATTATTCTTTAATATTTTAAGTGCTATCATCTTAATATATAAAAAGTTTTAAGATAAAAGGGAAACATTGTCACCTAAATTTTGGGAAATATTACTTGTTGATGACAACACGCATCTTCATGACATCGTAGAGAAAAGTTTTGATGAAATTTTCATAAATAACAAAAAAGTAAAAATGCTTCCTGCTCACAATGCGCAAGAAGCAAAAAAACTTATAGAAAAAAATTCTGATATTGCCATTGCCTTTATTGATATTGCCATGCAAACACCTGAGGCTGGATTAGAGTTAGTAGACTATATAAGACATACACTCTACAATACCTCTATGAGAATTGTCATTATCAACAGTGACGATTCACCGATTCCGGCGGCTGACATTCTAGATCATTATGATATTAATGACTATAAAGACACAAGATGCATAGAATCCCAAAGACTTTTTATAACTATTCGCACAGCTGTTAAACAGTATCAGCAATTTAAAGATCTGCAAGACAAAAGAGATCAGATTTACAAAAAAATGACAACGAATGAAATCACCTCTTTGCCAAACAGAATGAAACTCACTGAAAATCTTGACACTGTTGGAGGAAAATCGCTTATACTCATAAATATTGATGATTTCAGTCTTATAAACAACCATAACGGTTTTGAATTTGGTGATGAAGTTTTAAGGTCTTTTGCCAAATTTCTCGTTGAAAAATATTCCAAATATGCAGAGGTATTTCATCTTGAAGCAGATAGATTTGCTTTATTTTGCCTGCAATCAGATACAAATCATACGCAAGAACAGAGTATATCAATTATTAAAGAAGCTATATTTAAACATGAATTTAATGTCAAAGGAATAAAGCTTCACTTGAGCTCAACACTTGGAGCTGTTTTGGACGAACAGGGTAACATCATCCAAAAAGCAGAATTTGCACTTAAAGAGGCAAGACTTTATGGTAAAAACAATGCTAGAAAATATAGTGATGATTTACAGATAGTTCGAACGGTTCACTCAAATTCTATATGGACAGGTCGTATTCGAGAGGCTATTGCACACAACAAAATAGTTGCATACTTTCAGCCGATACAAAATGTTAAAACCGGAAAAATTGAAAAGTATGAAACGCTTGTACGCTTAGAGTATGAAGAAAAAATATATTCCCCTTTTCACTTTTTAGATGCCGCCCTGTACAGTGGACAGATGTTTGAAATATTTAAAATAATGCTGAGCGAAGCCTGCAAAAAAGCACGAAGCACTTCTTACATTTTTAGTGTTAATATAAGTGAATACGACTTGAAACATCCTAAATTTATTCAAACTATTCATGAGATTATGAAACAATATAGCGTTACTCCAGATAGAATAGTCTTTGAAATTTTGGAAAACAACAGTATTGGCAGAAACAAAAATATCCAGGATGTTCTCAATGTTTTGCATGAAGATGGCTTCAAACTCGCCATTGATGATTTTGGAGCAGACTGTTCCAACTTTGCACAGCTTAACAACCTGCCTATAAATTTTATAAAAATAGACGGGCAGTTTATCAAAAATATTGTAAAAGACAGAAACTCACAAATCACTGCAAAAACAATTCTCGACTATGCGCATCAAAAAGAGATACCTATTGTTGCTGAGTTTGTCTGCTCAAAAGAGGTATATGATTATGTTAAAGAAATGGGAGTTGATTTTGTGCAAGGCTATGAAATAGCAGAGCCTAAACCAATACTCCTTGACTAGTTATCATCTCTTACACACATAGCGTAGGCACTGTCACATTTGTCACTTGATGAGACAAAACCGTTCCCGCTAAAGACGGTAACAACATTGATATCATCATTTTTATCTTCCTGTGAAGTCCAAAATACTTCATCTTTCAAATAAGAAAACTTCGCTTTACCTTCTTTTGATTTTGCAAGAGAAACAAGCTCTTTTTTCGTTGGAAGCCGCCAGTCATCATGTCCACCGACAGACAAACCGCCACAACGTGCTTTTGCCAATCTCCATATATCATTAAACTCCTGCATGGACAGAGTGTCCTCCCACTGCAGGTGATGTTTTGCATCTCTAACGCTTTGAGGTTTTTTAACCCAATCCCCACCAAACGATGAAGAAACCATAATAAGTAACAAAATTACAAAAGTTTTCATTTTCCCTATACCTTTACAAGTTGATTTTTATCTTCTAAAATGTAGCAAATATAACCCTCGACTGCCTCGCCGGTAATTTCTTCGACAGCTTTAATGTAGTATCTGACCTGTTTGATATGATGCTGTGTATATTTTAGTGAACTTTTATAATCTATCACACACCATTTTCCATCATCTTTTTTTACCAGTAAATCAAGATAACGAAGGTTGTTTTTATATCGCAGGGCTTTTTCCCTGTAACAGGTTCCCTGTGTCAGATTTAAAAACTCTTGGGAATCAACAAGCCTGCTTATTCTCTGCACTATATCGTCAATTTCTGACTCTTCAAGCATAAAACCATACTTGTTGAGCATCATATTTTTGGCACATTGGAGAGCTTCTTGCGTAAATTCATGCATCATTTCTAAGGTATAATGCAGGGCAATTCCAAAATTTATTGCCTGCAGGTCCTCTTGTTCTTGACTCTCCAGTGCTAACAAATCACTCTGCGTTCCATAATAAATATTTTCAAAAGAGAGTTTTCTATGCTCTTGAGGCACACTTTTGGCTTTACATGTAGAACGCAGCACTCCAAAGCTTTGAGGCTGCAAATCAAGTAGTTCAAATGCAGAGTCTTTTGATTTTTCAATTATTATGAGATTTTCTCTGGCTCTGGTAAAAGCGACATACAAAGCATTTAAGCTGTCATCACGCATAAGTTCTTTCTCTTTTGCAAGTGCATAAGCATAGTCATTGTCAATGAGCTCTCTGTTTTTTGTTCTGAGATAAAGATTTTGCAGTTTGATGCCGTCATAATTGTAAATAATCGCATCCCGTGCAGCAGGTGCTTTTTTAAGTCGGTCAAGGACTATAACATGTTCATACTCCAAACCTTTGGATTTATGCACGGTCAAAACACGCACTCCGCTGATGTCAGCCGCTGCCGCAGAAGTATCAAGTCGTTCATACTCAAACAAAAGTGCTTCAATATCTGCGTAATTAGAGACAGCACTTACAAAGCGAATAAGATGAAAATCATCATGAAAAAGTTTGTATTCGTCTATACATTTTTTGACAACATCCACAAGTTTGACACTGTTAAAATCCACATAACGAATTGGGCTGACATCTTTGTCAATCAAGGCAAAAAAGTTATGTTTATAAATATCTTCTCTAAAATAGAGATACTTCAAATACTCCAAAACAGCCTTTACGCTTCTTTGATTTATCAGTTTCGTGGTCGTCTCAGTTACAACCTCAATATTTTCTTCTTCAAGTAGATTTTTTATTGCCTGCCCGTCACTGTTGGTTGCGCAAAGAATGGCGATGTCATTCACATCAGCTCCTAAAACAAGTAGACGTTTGACCTGCACGGCAAGCTCTTGTAAAAGTTCATCATTTACAATCACTTCAACATATCCGCCCTGCGCCTCTTTACGAACAAGCTGCGGCGTATAGTCTTTCATTTTGTATATAAAGACACTGTTGACAAACTCTATGACCTCTTTTTGTGAGCGGTAATTTGTTACAAGTTTTTTCACCTCGGTACGGTTCTCTTTTACAACCTCGCCAAAAAGTGCCGAAACACCGCCGCGAAAACGATAAATTGACTGTTTGACATCTCCCACAAAGAAAAAGCTTCCTTCACTGCAGATGCCCTCGCCTGAGGTTATCTCTTGAATCAGCGGCTTTAAAATCTCATACTGCAGCACACTGGTATCTTGAAACTCATCCAAAAGCATATGCTCTATAGTTGCATCCAGACGAAAATATAAAAATTCACTCTCATCAAGACGATTTAAAATCTCATACACCAACAGCGTCACATCAGAAAAACTGAGCTCACTCTCATCAACATAAAGTGCTTTTTTTGCTCTTTTATAAATATCTACAAGTTCATGCAAAGCAGAAAAAAAGTTCTGCTCCTTCGCCTTTGCATGTGCTTTTACAGCATCTTGAATTTTTTGCAGTGCCATGTCCATCTCAGGGATGAAACATTTTTTAAATACCCAGTAATTCAGGCTCTCTTTATAGACCCAGGTTTTGGCTTTTAACTCATCAAAATTCTGGGCAACAACCGCTTTTTGCAAAGTCGGTGAAGCACCTTTGCAGTTTGCTATGATACTTTGCAAAGTACCGAGTACTTCCATCGCCTCTTGTTCGAGCTCTTTTGTTGACGTTTTGTTGAATTTTAGATGTGAAAGCTCCTCTTTTTTGAGGTAAAAATCATCAAGCAGGACAAATATATCACTAACCCTTTTACTCGATTCCAAAGAGAGATTTATCAGCGTCGAACGTTTATTAGCAACACTCACCTCTTTTAAAAACCGTGACATGAGTTTCACTTCATGCTGAGCATTTGCCGTTGAAAAATCCGGCATCAAAGAGGCATAGAGAGAAAACTTTCTGAGTATTTGAGTAAAAAAGCTGTCAATCGTCATAATTTTCGTATGAGCATTTAAAAACTCGCACAAAATTTTAGAACGTTGTGCCAAAATCTCACTTTCATCCATGCCACACTCTTTGGCTATTTCTGAGAGTTCTGTACGGGAGTCCAGATCTTCTAAAGTCTCTACTATCCTCTCACTCATTTCAGAAGCCGCTTTGTTTGTAAAAGTGAGGGCCAAGACCTTTGAAGGCTCCGCACCCTTAAAAAGTAAAGAAAGATAGCGCACCACAAGCATAAATGTCTTTCCGCTGCCCGCACTCGCTTCATACGCTAAATTATCTACAAAAGGCATCAGTCTCTCCCACAGATTATGGCATATTCGCAAAACTGACAAGGCTTAGTATCTTCACACTTTTCAAAATTAACCGACTCTATACTTAATAAATCTTTTATATGTGATTTGAGAATATCGAGTTTTTCATCTAAAAAGCTCTCAGGCACTATACGCGACTCTTTTAAATCATAAAAACCGCAGCTCTGCACATTGCCCAGACTTCCGGCTAAAAGATAATAAAATTCCAGCTGAAAATCCGTTGCATCCGTGAAGTTATTTTTGTTATAAAGCGTATACGAACCTGTTTTATAATCAAGGACTTCTATAAGATTCTCTTTTTTATCTATTCTGTCAATTTGACCTGCTATGGTTAATCCTGCAAAAGGAGTTTTTTTGTACTCCTCTGTGGCAACTATTTTCCAGCCCTCTTTAAACCTTTTTATCTCAGCCTCTGCAAAAGGCTGCAGACGTTTTTTCTGCATGGCTACAAGATACTTGTCAAGCTCACTCTCACCGCAAAACTCATCAAGTGCCTTCTCTATGTCTCTTTTGAGTTTTTGTACGTCTGTGTAGTGATTTTTCTTTGCATAGACCTCTTTTAATGCCCTGTGAACCACATTTCCTATTTCATACTCTTGAGGCATATCTTTTGGTATTTCATGGTTTTTTATCTGTTTTATATATTTATAATAATATTTTCGTTTACATGTAAGAAAGGTTTTGAGTCTGGTAGCTGAGAGTTCTATATTTTTAAAACTGTATTCCTGCACAATTTCTGATGCTTGTTTTGGCTCTTGTTTGACACGTGTAAAAAGAATCTCTGCATAATCAAGCTCACTGTGGGAATTATTTTCTTGAATGCCCAGCTGTTTTAAAAACCTTGAACCGCTGCTTTGTTCTGAGCTGACATAGGATATCGCTACCTCCTGTGAGCGTGCCATTAACATCTCATAATAATGTTTTTGCAAATTTTCTCTGTCACTCATTGTAGGGAGAGATGCGGCTTGTCGTATCTGCGTGTTTAAAAACATATCTTTATCACTGCGCTTTGGTACATTTTTGTCATCAAAATCTATAATAATGACAGCATCAAAATGCACACTTCTTGTCTCTAGGACACCCATCACGGTAACTTTGCCTCCGCGAACATCATCAAGTGTTCTTGCGGCTAGCCTTTGCATAAAAATATTCATCAGTGATTTTACGCTCATGTCCTGCATAAAAGGAAGAATCATCTGTATTTTATGCAGCTCTTCACTAAATATTTTTTTTTCCTGTTTATTGGTAAAAATTTCGCCGACTGCATTCATCTGGTTTAAAAAATCTATCTCTGCAACTTTTTTATAATAAATCGCATAGAGATTTAAAAAGAGTTCATCGCCTACTCTTTGCACTCTTGCCTCATTCTCTTTGGAATCCTGTTCTATGGCATTTAACGTGGCATTGAGTTTTGTATAAAGTCTTGCATTACGAAACGAATCTCCCATAGCAAGATTTAAATTACACTTTTCATCAAAGCTTTTAAGTATCTCCGCCATTGACTCGTTTGGCAGTATTACTGCAATATTTTGCGCTTTATAGCCTTTTTGAACAAACTCATAAATTTTTTGCTGCACAAAGCCTACCTGCAGGAGTGATTCGCTAAACGTGTTACATGTAAGCTTGTAATCTTTTTGGATTTTTTCTTTCATGAGAATTTTTGATTCATTCAGAGACAGTTCATATATAAATCCGGCTTCCAAATCAAAGCCGAGTTCACTCAGCTTATTTTGCATCTTTTCATTAAAGCGTGTTGCCCAAAAACGAAGTGTTATACTTGTAAACTTCAGCGCTTTTTGTAAAAGCTCAAGTTCAAAGTTTGTCAAATGCCCGTCAAGTTGAATTACAATATTTTTATGTGTTTTTGCATAAACCTCATTAAACTCATAAAGCTTTGGCAAAAAGATTCTATCTAGCAGTTTTCTTTCATCACATAATTTTTCATAACGTTTATACAACTCTTGCAAAATTGCAATATGTTCTTCATATTCTGCATATACATCAGCATTGCAGAGCTGATGTATATCGTAAAGTTCAGCGCTCAGCTCTTCAAAAAATTTAAATATATAAGAGCTGTTTTTTGTAAAAGTAAAAAAGTTTCGCTCAATTTGCAGAGCTGAAAAATCTTTAAAGTCTGATGCTTCTAATAAAAGAAGCACTCTGCTGTCTTCATCTATAAATTTATAATCTTTAACAAGTGTGAGTTTGGATATAAAATCACTCATGGTGATATAGTTGGGTAAAAAAAGAGTCTGGCGCACTTGTGTAAGCTGCTCGTGACGGATTGCACGAGCGGAGGGAAGAACTATGGTTGATTCATCCATATTTTAGTATTGGGAAGCTTCTTGAATACTTCTGTCATTTGTGATGCGGGTATCAGTTTTTATAGCATAAAATCTGCTTTTATCCCCGATATCTACTTTTAACACTAAATTCCAAACGCCCACTTTTGGAAACTTTACATCATGGAAAACATAAACATTCTCTTCAAATTTCGGATTATCAAGCTTTTTAGTATATGTCTCAACCTCAGGACGGCTTATTTCTAAAAGCATTTTTGCACCTTTTACTGCTTTGCCGTCTTTGGTTGTCAGGGCATACTTCACATCGCAGCCATTTTGTGAAATTTTGTCTGAAACATATTTCAGCTTGTAATCTTTATCAAAAGATATACGTGACTTAATCAGTTTATTTGCATTTGCATCTGCATCCTGATAGTTTGTCATATACGCATCACTCGGTTGAATATCTGCTTTTCCTGTTTCGATAATAGTCCATACACCTAAACCAAATACTCCCGTAATTGCCAACCCTATCGCATAGGGCCAAAGTTTACCACTTTTTATAATACTCATTTTTATGCCTTCTTTTATAAATAATTCTTCTTATGTACATTATGATAGCATATAAAACAAAACCGTAGAAAAACAACTTCACATAAAAGAGTGTTGTTTGATTGGCTTCATCATCAAAACCGTTTCCAAGTTTCACACCTTTTGCATGTGCTATCTGCTGTGCAATATCAAGGTAGCCATTAAATAGCGCTGCAGCATATTTATCTGTTATCTCACCTTTTTTTGCTTTTCCGCCAAGTAATGGAAGTATAGTACCACCAGTAGTTGTCAGCATGCTTTTAAACTCTTCCCAGCTTTTTGCATAAAAAATAGCCATCATAAATCCCTGTACATAAGAGGTTACTGGACTGAGTATCTGTTTTTTATTAAAGTACTTATATAAAGATTTTTCATTTGTTTCTATATCAACGATAGAGTTCATCTCAGAAAATGTCAAAAGAACCGTAGGCTCTTTAAAATTTTGCAAGATATTTTGTTCAAATTGATACATATTCATATTAGTAGGCAACTCTTTAACAATTACAAGTCTAAGAGCTACACCTGTCTTTTTATACAAATCACTCCCTAAAAGTTCTATTTCATTAGAAAATTTTGGTTTATGAATAATTCCGTCTTTATATAAATACTCTGCAAATAAATGTGTTTGAAATAAAATTATGAGGGTGAGGGCATAAAGCCCTCTTGTTAAAGCTTTCAATAAACTTCCTAACCAACGTAAAGATGATTTGGAGTTACAACAGCCCAAAGAGTATATGCAGCCATAATTACAAGGCCCCAAGAAATTATTTTTTCCATTTTTAAACTCCTTACTTCACATCAACAACATGTTTAGCATTTTCAGTGCTAAACATTTTGATTGATTTTTCGTCTTTTATTTTATAAAAGTTTTGTGCCTGAGCATGTTGTACACTTACTGCATTAACACTTAAAAAAGCCAGTATGCTAAGTAGCAGAACAGTTGCAATCAGCATTCCTGTAACACCGTCAAGAGCGAAAACACTTCTATTTTCATTCATGTTACTCTCCTTTGCTTAAGCTCATTACATATGCTGCAATAGCTTCTTTTTGTTTAGGGTTCAATCTATCCATTGCTGGCATTTTACCGATTGCACCTTTTTTGCCATTATCTAATACGTTAATGATGAGTTGTTTATTCCAAGTAGCAATATCCGGAGCCATTCCAGTTACACCTTTACCGTCAGAACCATGACACATAGAACAAGTATTAGCAAATACTTTTGCACCTGCACTGTTTGCATCTTTTAGACCACTCGCAACATACTTAGCAACTTCATCAATCTCTTTATCAGTAATTAATGCACCAGTCGCCGAATTAAACAGACCATTACGATCCGGCATAGGCATTTCAGTTCCTAAAAGTTTGTTATTTGAACCATGGTTAATAACATATTTGATACTTTTTTCTGAAATTCTTTGATTTAAATCAGCAGCATCAATTTCATTGTTACCATCAGCATTCAGACCGTGACAAGCAACACATTCAACAAGGTAAACTGACTCACCCATATTTACTAGCTGCTCACCTTTGATGTTTGCATATTGTTTTTCAAATGCAGCATCTTTTTCTTGTACTTCTTCATTGTATTGTCCAATTTGAGAAAAAGCATTTACCGGATAACCGATTGTGAAGTACCACATACCCCAAATCATCGTGCCTAAAAACATAATTGCCCAACCAAAAGGTACCGGGTTTTTATATTCACCTATATTGTCCCATGATTCATCTGCCAACTCACCACTTGCGTGGTCAACCTGCATTTGACGAACATACTTGATTACAACAAAAATTGTAATAATTACAAGTGCAACTGCACCTGCGATAGCAAGCATATTGACGATATCACCATTAAGACCACCTTTTTGGTATCCAACTGTTGCATATGTTGCACCCAACATTGCTGCAGTTATGATAATTCCCCAAAGATAAAGCTTATTCATATATCTCTCCTATTTTTCTTTATCGCGTGACACAGGTTTTACCGGAGTATCACCTATATCATCTTTCAGTGCCATATCACTATAGTGCTCATAATCAACTCCAGTAGAGTCTTTCCTTTTTGTATAAAGATGATAAACATACGAGTATGTTCCTACCACCAAAAATACTATTAAAAAGAAATACGCATACGCTGCAAATTCATTAAAATCCACTATTATACACCTTACCTATTTCAGACTGTTTAAATATGCAATTAAAGCAACTATCTCAGGTACTTTACCTGCAGCTACTGCATCTTTAACGTCTTGATCTTTCATTTTAGCTGTAATCTCTTTTGCTTCTTTCAATGCCATAGCATGAGCTTCAGCAACAGATTTAGCCATTGGAACAATTGTGGTAGACCCGTCTTTCATAGGTACTGGTTTATTATACGGTACACCAAAGAACTCTGCATTTGTCAACTGTGTAGCATATGCAGTATCTATATCTGCACTATTTGTATATAACCACGCATAGCCAGGCATAATACTTGACGGCATTACAGACTTCGGATTTCTCATGTGGTTTTCATGCCACTCGGTAGTTCTATAGTTACCTACTCTGTGTAAATCCGGACCAGTTCTTTTAGAACCCCAAAGGAATGGTCTGTCATATGCATACTCACCACTTAAAGAGTAGTGACCGTAACGGTCAGTCTCAGCTTTAAATGGACGAATCAGTTGTGAATGACATGCATTACAACTATTTTTAATATACACATCACGACCAGCTTGTTCTAATAAAGTTATCGGTTTTGTTCCGATAACAGGACGAGAAGCCTGTGCAAAGTTTGGAACGATTTCAATCAAACCGGCAAAAGCAATAACAACGAATACACCTACCGCGAAAAAGAACGGGTGTTTTTCTAACCAATGAAACATAATATAATCCTCCCTTTCTTAAGCGCCCATAGGCGAAGCATTTTGTAATTCAGACTCTTCCACAGGACGAGACGACATAGTTTTGTAAATGTTATAAGCAAACATAAAGAAACCGACTAAGTAAAGTAATCCACCTGTACCACGTAGTGCATAGTAAGGGTGTAAAACATCAACAGTATCCATAAATGAATATGCCAAGTTACCAAATTCATCGTGAGCACGCCACATCATACCTTGAGTAATACCTGCAATCCACATAGAAGTAAAGTATAAAACGATACCTAAAGTTTGAATCCAGAATTGTGCTGCCATGAGACCTTTAGAGTATAACTCACGTTTAAATACACGTGGAGCCATATGGTAAAGTGCAGCAATAATCATAAAGCCAACCCAACCAAGAGTACCGTCATGTACGTGACCGACAATCCAGTCAGTAAAGTGCGCAATAGCATTTACAGATTTAATCGCTTGAATAGGACCTTCTAATGTTGAGAACATATAGAATGTTGATGCAAGAACCATAAACTTAATCAATGGAGATGCTGCAACTTGTTGCCATTCACCCTTCATAGTAAGAAGCATATTGATCGCTGAACCCCAAGACGGAAGAATAAGAATTACTGAGAAAACAGAACCCATAGTCTGCATCCAGTCAGGAACAGTTGAATAAAGAAGGTGGTGACCACCAGCCCAAAGATAAACAAACATTAAACCCCAGAATGCAAGTAAAGACAATTTATAAGAATAAATCGCTTGACCAGACTCTTTTGGTAAAAAGTAGTAAATCATAGCAATAATAGGCACTGTAAATACGAATGCAACTGCATTATGTCCATACCACCATTGTACCAATGCATCATTTGTACCGGCATACATAGAAATAGAGTGATACCATGCACCTATACCTGTTTCACCTGCAGCAGATGTTGCCAACATTGTAGGTATTTCCATATTATTGAAAAGGTAAAGCATAGCCACACCTAAGAATGTAGCAATATAATACCAGATTGAGATATATAAACTTTTCTCACGGCGAATACCGATAAGACCAAAGATACTGATACCCCAAAGTACCCATACTATAACAATAGCAATATCAATAGGCCATTCAAATTCAGCATATTCTTTAGAAGTTGTAATACCCATAAATAATGAAACAACAACTGCGGTAACACCTAAAATATAAAGCCAGAAATGTAATTTTGCAATAAACATTAAAAACTTAGATTCAGCCATAGATACTTTCAGTACCCTTTGACCAACATAATACCAAGTGGCCCAAATACCACTTAATGTAAAACCAAATGCAACTGAGTCAGTGTGCAATGGACGAAGACGACTAAAGTTTGTATATTCTGCAAGACCGCTTCCAAGAACTGTATTTAGTCCCGGGAATGCTAGTTCAAATGCAATAAATACACCGATACTCATACCAACAATTCCTAAAATAATTGTTGTTAGCATAAACATCTTTGCAACCGTATAGTCGTACTCTAATGGACGATTCTCCATATATAGCCTCCTTAAGATTCAAAGCAATTAAGTCTCTTAAATGCATCATTACACTTAAAAGACTAATCAACGTTCATATATTAGCAATAGATTTGTTTAATCTATCTTAAAAATGACATAAAAATGACACTTTTTTTAATATTATTCTAAAAGTAAGCAATTAATTGAGAAATATTTGTTTAGTATAAGAAAATAACGAAAAAAGAGAGAGTTTTTATCTTTTTATTAAAGATAAAAACTCATTGAATATATATCGGCTCTCTTTAGGACCGGGAGAAGCTTCCGGGTGATGCTGCACGGAAAACACAGGAGCCTCGTTATAACGCAGTCCTTCAATAGTTCCGTCAAAAAGATTTGTATGTGTTACTGACGCAATTTCGACAATAGTATCAGGTACATTATAGTTATGATTTTGAGCCGTAATCTCTACCAACCCTGTTTTTTCATTTTTGACAGGATGATTTCCGCCGTGATGACCGAACTTTAACTTAAACGTATCATAACCATGAGAAATAGAAAGAAGCTGATGTCCTAGACAGATGCCAAACATCGGAACTTTTGCATCTATAAGTTTTTTAATCTCTTGCTGTTCACGCTTGAGCACAAGAGGGTCACCGGGACCATTTGATAAAAATACACCGTCAATTAATTTTGCATGATATTTTTCTATTAAATCCTCTGCGATGAAATTATTTGGAACTACCTCTACCTCAATGCCTGCACTTACAAGCTCATTTAAGATATTACGTTTCACACCAAAATCTATGGCAACAATTTTTGCCTCTGCTTTTGGAGCCTCATCGTACTTGAATTCTCTGTATGAAAATGTACTTGAAGTGTGCTGGTAAGGCTCTTTTGTGCTCACCTGTTCTATATAGTTCACATCTTCAATACGAGGAGAGTTTTCTAAAATCTTTTTGAGTTCTTCTTTATCGCTTATTTTGGTTGAAGCAACCATCATCATGGAACCTTCACTTCTAAGCATTTTTGTAAGGTATCTTGTATCAATATCACAAATACCCATAATGTCATTGTCGATTAAAAAGTTATGCAGTGAATTTTCAGCTCTGAAATTTGAATATCGCCCTTGATATTTTCTTACTATCATACCCTTTGCATGCGCTTTTGCGCTTTCCATATCCTGCTCATTTACACCGACATTTCCGATTTCAGGCATAGTAAAAGTAACGAACTGCCCTGCATACGAGGGGTCACTCATTATCTCTTGATATCCAGTCATAGAAGTGTTAAACACTATTTCTCCGACTTCTGTTTTGTCCGCACCAAAACTGTTAGCTTCTAAAAAAGTACCGTTTTGTAAATATATCCAGGCTTTTTTTAATGAATTGCTCATATGCTTACTCCATTCCTCTTTTCATTAATTCTTCTCTGTAAAGTTTTTCATGTAAAATTTCAAATTCATCAGTGCCTGGGATAAATTTTCTTTTGTATGAGCGAATCTTATCCATTACAGCATCTTCAATTTCTGATGTATCGGCAATAAACGATGTGATGGCATTATAAATAATGTTTTTAATACGGTTTTCCGTTACATCAAAATGAATTAAATCTTCTTCATACAGCTCATCAAGTATTTTATGAGATATATCAGAGTATCTCTCTTCATAATTTAAAATCACTCCATATTCAGGAGCTAATTTCTTCTTAATCATAAAGAAAAGCTGTCTTTCATCCGCAAGCATGAACTCTATTTCTTCTTCGTTATCTTCACAGATCTCATCTACTTTTTCTTCAAGAGCCATCTCTTGTTTTACATTCTCTTCTAGAACTTTTTGTGCTTCGTGTGCAACACTTTCAAGCCCTTTCGTCATTGTAACAACACCACTTTTGTTTAAATCAATTGCAATTTTATTTGCTATATGGG